>NZ_LWGA01000931.1:0-6152 GCF_001635235.1 Oleiphilus sp. HI0117
GTCATCTGTTTTTGATATGCTCTATTCAGAACAAAGCGTGCAGCGTCGAGAGTTTTTAGCCTTAACAACCTTAATCCAATATTCTGCAGAACCTGGTTCTTCAACGTGTCTCGCCCGCGCTGTTCAGCATTATTTTCGTGAAACTCGAAGCCATCAACCTCGATTGCCAAAACAGGGCTCTTATCGATTCGCGAATAAATCAAGAAATCTACATGCGACCAAGGATTCTTCACAAATTTACTTTGTTCATAAGTTAGCTCTGACGTATCTTTTACAATGTCATTTAGCTGAACATGAAGCACATAATCTAAATCTTGGAAAGCCTCTAAGGATAAGACCTCTCTCAAGAGAACATCTATGAGATTTTCTGAATGGTAAATGGAAACTTTGTTATGTCGGGCTAAAAACTCTCGACGCTGCACGCTTTGTTCTGAATAGAGCATATCAAAAACAGATGACTTTTTACTTGGTATCAGCGCCTTGCCCATCGTTTGATAATTGATATAACGCACCAAGGCTCCAATATTCGAGTTATTATCGTTAAAGATCTTATTCCCCGTCACTAACACAAACTGGTCAACTGCTCTAGACACGGCAACGTTAACGGTATCAGCACGATCAATAAAGTCATTTATCGAGTTAGCTACCGTTGAGAACACGATAACTTGTTTCTCACGACCTTGGTATTTGAAGACTGTATCAGTGTCCATATTCTCATCATCTAAACACTTCCTAGTTTGCTCAATATGCTTTCTATAAGGAGCGATTATCCCAATTTCATCTGAATCTTGTGTCGCTAATCGAGGTTCAGTCAGCACCTCATCCTTAATAACTGAGATCTCTCTTTCACTAAACAGCCCCGGTTCATCAAACAACTTCCTTGCGTGATTTCCGGCCACAAGCGGAAAAACCAGGAACGGGTCTTTCCTCTCACCTTCTTCGGTCATAATTAACAGCTGATCGTTGTAGAACTGTTTATTACAAAACCCAATAATCGCTGGATGACACCTATAGTGCTCTCTTAACATCGTTTTAGGTAATCGATCGCCATAAGTCTTGAGCAACGAAGACATTATGCTGTTGTCGTAAAAGTTATAATGCTCTTCAACCGGATATTCATCTTCTACTTCGGCTTTCTGGTCAAGAGCGGCCTCTGATGCAAAATTGGATATTTGCTTTAGATCGCCCACGACCACAAGACGTTTGCAGCATGACAACGAAATTGCAGCAGTTACCAGATCTACCTGAGAGGCTTCATCAATTATTAGATAATCCAGAAGTGTCCCACGATCCACGCACCCTCTGAGCGAATGGGTAGCACTTAATATGAGTGGGTGCTGTTTAAGAAACGTTTCGTAATCATTACGATAATCTTCTTTAGTAAACTTTTCAGGATTTAGCCCATATCGATTTAGCGCAATTGAATGCTTAAACAACTCAAGAGAAAGTTCTTTCGAGCTCTTCATTAAACTCTTACTTTCTATCCCTTCAAGCTTTTTCTCAAGCGAAGAAATACTCTCTGTTAGTTCTATAACTTTGGTATCGAAGTAGTCTTTCTCTAGATCTGAAATTAGCTCCGCGCTGCATTGTGATACTTGCTTAAAGTTAGAGATACCGAATCTAAAATATACTTTTATCGCAGACCAAATAAGTGCTAGCTTACTTTTCTTTTTCCCAAATATAAGCGACTGCTTGAAGGCTAAAATATCCGCTGCGGTATACTTCCTACGGGAAGTCAGTTTTGCATACACATTTTTGGCATCGGGATATTTGCTCTCGAAATGCTGTTTCTCTAGGTCAAAATCCAGTTTCTTTTGCTTGATTTCTGCTAGTTCATTCTCCAGCACGAGCACCTCTTCCAGCTTTGTGGAGATCATTTTAAAATGAGCCTCCTTAGCAGCAAGAACATCAGTCGTTATTACCCAGCCTTGTTTTTGAGGCTCTACAAATTCCTTCGAAAAGAATGCTGTCTTTCTACCATCATTACCAAGCGCTGCTGTAAGAAAGCCAAATCCGTTAGCTTCAAGCTTTTCAGCGACATTATCCGTAGCTGAGTTATTTCCGGAAACTACTCCTACGGTCTGCCCTTCACTTACTGCATTAGCAATAATATTTAGAATGGTTTGTGTCTTACCTGTTCCTGGAGGGCCTTCAATCACACTAATCTGGTTTGTCAGTGCATTTTCAACAGCACTTTTCTGCGAAGGATTAAGCCCAAAGGGAAACAATACCTTCTTGGGTAATTCGAACCGTTGCCCAAGCTCACCAGCCAGGTACTTAGCCAGTGCAGATTCAGTTTCGACACCGCCTAAATTTTTGTAGTAGTTTTCGAGATACTGATTAGGCTCTTTACCCTCTTCCTTTATTTCGAAACAACGAGATAGCCTTTTGAGATATTCGAAACGTTTGTTCACTCGTTCATCTGATCTTTTGTCCTTTATGAAACTGACGTCACGCCTCAGCGCCACTACATTGGCGCCTTTTTCTGGAACAAATCGATACCACTCCCCAGCCTGCTGTGCTGAAACGAATTTTCGTGGCCTGGCACCCTTTATCGATACGAGTTTGTAAGAAACATCGAACTCTTTAAGGATTCTTTCATAGGCAAGGTTCTTATTCTTCTTTGCATACTTATACTGTCTGTCTTTACCTTCAAATTGCACATAAAAATAAGCATCATCTTGATCAATTGATATAACGTTATCAGTAATGTCTTTAGCATTCGCATTATCAACACTAACGATTAAGTTTGTTTTCTCATCCATAATACTTCTTACATCCTTACTTCTGATCGAGTTGCTCGGCAATCAAAAGGGTATTTTCAGCCCTTCTTTTTTTGTTGCTTTCGCTTTTAGCGAGGTACTTCCTTCCCCAGTAAGCCCCTTTAGCTTTTTTGGAGCCAACATGCTCGGTTTTCTTAGCTACATTTGCCATTGCTTGCCCTTATATTGCACCGCTAATTTTATTAACTTGATAATTAACATTCAGAATTTTGGTTCTAATTTGAGAACCATGCATTGTTTCTGTCTCTCTAAATCTCAAAACGCATCACAAGCTCAACGTTATGACATATAAAGCTTTTGCTGTTCAGCTACTATCGTAAGTAGATCAAATGTTAAGTTAGCGTCAGATAAGGCTCGGTGAGCATTACCAACGCGCTCAATACCTTGTTGTTTTGCCGCATTTTCAAGCGATTGAGCAGCTTTTTTGTCTCTGTATCGAACACGTGCGCCAAAGTAATTTGCATACCATTCTGCTACGCACACAGCACTAAAGCTTGGAATTGGATAATTAAAGGTTTCAAAACTTCTAACCAAGATCTCTGCATCGAAGCGAGCGTTATACATAAATACTATCCTTCCATTAATTAACGCATAAACTTCCTCCATCACGTCATTCCACAAAGGTTTATCCCCTAGTTCACCTTCTGAAATGCCATGAACTGCAAATGCACTATCAGTTATTGGCACGGTCGCTTTTATTAATTTATCAAATACAACCTGGCCATTTTTATCAATAATCGATAGTTCTATAATCTGATCGTTATTTCCTAATCCCGTTGCTTCAACATCTAGTATTAGATAATCCGAATCAAGCAGGTTTAAATCAAAGTCTTCGTATTTCATAATAAATTCATCCCCTAAGAACCTAATTAGTATTTGCTTAATGAGTTCTATAATAGGGATGTAGAGCAACCTTTCTCAGGGACAATAGAGGGACATTCTCCGTATCGCTTTTTACCCCCCAATTAAACTCAGTCGCTTATCAGTAAGCACACAAAGCACCCCGCCCGTTGTATGCATAACCTGATGATTAAAGTCACAGTACGCTCCAGCAATATTCAAAGGTAGCTGTTCATTACCAAAGAAATTTGGGGCGAAATACATGAGTTCACCAGCTTTACATTGCATAGCTTCTGCATCACTGGAAGCGTGACAAAGCTTGCTTTGGTTTACCTCGGCTCCGTGCTTACACCCAGCAAGCAGCCCTAAAGATATTACGCATACAATTAGTGCTTTTTTCATTTATGAATTTCCTTTTCAATAGTTAATTTGAATTTGTGATAGAACTAAAGCTCACAAATCAGTCGCAAGCCTTGGCTCCAATCAATTGATAAAGATCTGCGAGCCCTTCGACAGAGGCTTCATATGAAGACCTAAGTTCCGCGTTATTCTGAACAAACCGGTTATCACTCAGGGATCTTTGAAGCTGATCCAATATCTGATAGGTTCGATCTAATGCTTCATGGACCACAAACTCGTCATTCCGACTCCCTGCATCTACGTTGTCTTGATTGAGTTTTCGGTAAATTGCGTAGATTGCATCTTCACTCATCTCTGAGCTATCCAAGCCAAAGGACTGAGTAAGGAATAACTGTCGCGGCTCCCCCTCCAAACGATCAGCTAGACGAACAATAAGTTCTTGTGTCCCTATCTCAGGTATTGCTATACATGGGTTTGACTTTGCGTATGACATCTTAAGTACTGCAAACTCCTTTTTGTTTGTTGCTACTTCATAAGTTTCACGACTTATATCTCGTTCGTTTATCAAGCAGCAGCTGCTAACCGGCCTTAATGCTGGCAAACCATCTAACGTATTCTGCGGTTCATCGAATACATATATCTCTTTCTCCAAGTCTAGCTTTTGCATCTGCGCCAACAGTTCTCTTATTTTCATTTCTATATCCCATTAATCTATTTGGACGAAACAACGAGCCCTAAGAAAAGCTCGTTATTACTTTTATCCTGCAACCTATTGAGCTACGTTCCTTGCAGATAAGCTAAACCACAAACCGAACAGCGCAAGCCATACCATCGTCATTCCCATTCCCTTAACCAAAGTCGCTTGCAAGGTAAACTCTCCGCCATAAACGATTCCCATCGTTGATAGCCAAAAGTTAATACCCGCGAATACCATCAGAGCAGACCAGGCATACAAAAGATACTTTGATACTTTTTTCATAACTGCCTCCTTATAGCTGTGATGACTCGTTTGATTGCTTTCGTCGTCTTTCGGCTTCGCTCTGTGAATTAAAAGTACGCATAAAATCATCACGAATGTAGTTCATAGACATCGTAAAACTCATGTGTGGCGCATCTAGGGTGATTTCCGTTTCACCATCGCGATAAGTAGCGCTCTTGTTCCCAACAAACGGGATTTTCTCGCTCACTTTCTGATACTTGCCTCCGATCGCACTCTTTAGATAATTAAACTTAGATTTTGGAAAATCAGTTAACACCGCAACCAATACACCTTTTCTATCAAAAATCGTTGTGACTTCTTGTAGCCCGTCAAAATCAATACTTGAAGGAGGTACTGAATACATACTGCCATTGCTGTATTTATTCGTTCCGGTATGTTGAACGTTGTAGAGCGTCTTAATTTGTTCCTCGGTTGTTTTGCCTAACTCCATCCCGAAGATTACTGGGTCAGCTAAGACTGCCGTGCTGCTTAATGCGGCTGCGAGTGCAAGCCCTTTTGCTAGGTAATTATTTTTAAATCGTGTGGATTGAGTGGTCATTGTTATTTCTCCTTCGTCGTAAATTGAGAATGCATGATCGGAGAAATATCATTTTTTAAAAACGGACATCAGGAGGACAAAGAAAGAATCCTTACCTGTTAGTGTGAAAAACTAGAGGTAAATGTAGTGGCACACTAATTTTGGCCACCTAATTAGAGGTGATATTATCACCATCAACTAACTAGGTATCAAAATGAGCAAACGAACAAGACCAACATACTCTCCAGAATTTAGACTCGAAGTTGCACAAGAAGTTGTTGATAAAGGGCGCAGTGTCCGAGATGTCGCGGATAGCTTAGGCCTTGGTAAGTCCACGGTCGATAAATGGGCGCGACAATTAAAAGAAGAACGAAACGGTAGGTTGTCGAGTGCTACACCTCTCACTCCAGATCAATTAAAAATTCGCGAGTTGGAACGCAAGATCAAACAACTAGAGGGAGACAACGAGATTTTAAAAAAGGCTTCAGCTCTCTTGATGCAGGACTCGATCAAAGGTTTTCGTTAATCCAAGCGCAGCAAGGGAGCTGGTCGGTATCTCGACTATGCCGCGTACTTAATGTTCATCGCAGCAGCTACAGATATTGGTGTGACCGCCCTCAAGAGATAGAGCCGCAACGCCTTAGATTGATTT
>NZ_LWGA01000932.1:0-2796 GCF_001635235.1 Oleiphilus sp. HI0117
AGAGCGACCCGTTGCTGAGGCTGCTTGTGCATTTTGTTTTATTCTCTATCAGGGGGAAGTATTTAAGCCCAGTAATACCGGACGCATCATCGCAGATCTTATCCCTGACAATTATGCTTTCCAGTGGCAACGTACCGAGCAGGAGGCTGCTTTGCGCGATCTATTGGAGAATCCAGATTACTTTCCTATCGTGGTCTTTCCTCATGAGTATGCAGAAGCTGATCAGTGTATTCGAAACCCGGTTGAAATAGAGAGTCAAGTGCATGGCAAGAGGCCTTTATTTATTATCTTAGATGGAACTTGGCGAGAGGCTAAAAAAATGTTTCGTAGTGCTTATCTTCGGCCTTTTCCTGTGTTGGGGATTAGCCCTGAAAAGGTGTCAAATTATCAGCTGCGCGAAGCATCACAGGATCATCAGTTATGTACGGCCGAAGTGGGTGTTGAAGTACTGAAGTTGGCGGGTGAGCATGAAGCTGCGCAAAGCTTGGATAAATACTTTAAACTCTTTCGAGAGCGTTATTTGGCGGGTAAGGCGAATATCATTCTTAAACGCTAATATTGTGTCTTTAATCTAAGGTTAATAATGTGACAGAAATAGTCGAATTCAAACTAACGCTCGATGAAAGTAATTGCCACATTAAGGCAAGCCAGATACTCGCCAGTCATACGAATCTCTCGCAAGCCAAGATAAAAGACGCCATGCAAAAAGGCGCTGTATGGTTGCATCGAGGGAAGGGGAAGCAGCGTTTAAGGCGAGCTAGTAAGGCGCTAAAGGCTGGTGATGAGCTTGAACTTAATTATAACGCTGAAGTTCTCAGGCAAGCTATCCCTGAACCAAAGTTGATCCATGATGCTTATGATTACAGTATTTGGTTCAAACCCTATGGCCTGAACTGCCAGGGAAGCCGATGGGGAGACTTTGCCAGTATTAATCGTTGGGTAGAAGTAAACCTTGCTAAGCTTAGCAATACCCATGAACGACCTGTCTTTCTAGTCCATCGGTTGGACAGAGCAACCACGGGTTTAATGGTTTTATGTCATAGTAAAAAAGCTGCGCAATGCTTTAGTGAGATGTTTAGTCAGGGGAGGGTTGATAAACGCTACCAGGCAATTGTGCACGGTGATTTTTCTATCTTCCCGCAAGACTATGAAGTAAATAGCCCTGTGGAGGGTAAAGCCGCATGTAGTATGTTTTCTTATGTTGAAGGTAAGGGCGAGTATTCCCTACTTGACGTTAGATTACTAACGGGCCGCAAGCACCAAATTCGCCAACACATCTCCTCCTTAGGCTACCCGATTGTTGGCGACCGGCTATATGGTAAATCATGTGACACGGAAGCTGAGGGTGTTAGGGATCTGCAATTGCAGTCGGTATCACTGAGTTTTGACTGCCCGTTTGAACATTGTAAACAGAGTTTCAAAGTCGCTGAGCAAGATCATCTTTGTCTCTAGGCACTATTCCAATTTTTCAAAAACTAAGCCTAATCTACGCACCTGTTGACTCCCGTCATTTTCTTCTGCCGTACTCAGACTATATTGAGCACTCAATAAAAAAATCTCACTCGCCTCCTAAAGGCGGTCTTCATGTTCGTAGAGATAAGGAAGGGATATGTCTGAAATACTAAAGAATCCGGGGTGGAAGGTAGCCATCGCGGGTACAGGGATCAACCTGGCTCTAGGGGTGCTTTATACCTGGAGCATTTATCAATCCAAGATTGTTGAATCAATTGAAGCGGGCGGTGCCGGTGGATTTAATTGGGACAGAGCTTCGGTTGGCGATCCTTATGCCATCTGCTGTTTAGTGTTTGCCTTTACGATGATTCTGGCGGGTAAGTGCCAGGACTTATTAGGGCCCAGGGTAACGGCACTGATTGGTGGCGTGTTAGTGGGTGCAGGTTTGCTGGTGATTTCGCAAAGCACGAGTTATACAGCTTGGGTGCTTGGTTTTGGTGTGCTCACCGGTGCAGGTATCGGTTTTGGTTATGCTTCGGCTACGCCACCTGCACTGAAGTGGTTCCCCGGCGGGCAGACCGGACTTATTGCGGGTTTGGTCGTTGCAGGCTTTGGCTTGGCACCTGTCTATATTGCCCCCTTGGCTTCTTACCTTGTTGGTGAGTGGGGTTTGCAAAGCACCATGATGTTTTTTGGCGCTGCATTCTTTATTGCCTTAAGCATTCTATCCCGTTTTCTTAAGAATCCGCCTGAGGGCTATGTTCCTGCTGAACCAGAATCTTCGGATCAGAATGTAGTTAAAGAACTGCCTGCCAAAACAGAGCAAGAAGACTTGGAACCGGTTCAACGCAGTGAGCCTGAAAGATCCATGGATGCATCACTGGTTATTAAAACGGCTTCATTTTGGAAACTCTGGTTTCTGTATTTTATTGGCGCTGGAGCCGGGCTAATGGTGATTGGTAGCGTGGCTGGGATGGCGAAGCAAAGTATGGGTAACGCTGCGTTTATCGTCGTCGCCATCATGGCGGTAGGTAATGCCTCAGGACGGATTATTGCTGGCGTGGTGTCTGATGCCATGGGTAAAAACCTTGCCTTGGCAATCTTCCTGGCGCTTCAGTCTTTGAATATGTTTCTGGCGATATTCGTCGTCTCTAGTGAGGGGGCGATGGCGTTCTTTATTGTCTTGTCGGCGACCTTTATTGGCTTTAATTACGGTACCAATCTGGCGCTTTTTCCTGCCTTTTGTAAGGGTTGGTGGGGCTTGAAGTCCTTTGGTATCAATTATGGCCTTCTGTTTACTTCGTGGGGAATAGGCGGTTTTGTGATGACCAAAATATCGGGAGC
>NZ_LWGA01000933.1:0-3365 GCF_001635235.1 Oleiphilus sp. HI0117
ACCTGTCTTTAAACCGCCATCGGTTTGCAGACGGACGCTGCCACGCAAGTCATTGCCGCGCAGAGTCTGGTGAGCCTCGCTCAAACCAAGCTCCCAAGGAGAACCCGCATATCGGATAGAGGTTAGCGGACTTGCAGCCGTGCCACCGTCATAACCGGAAACTGTAATCAAATCAGCATAAGCCTTGGCAACACCTGCGGCGATAGTACCAACACCCGGTTCAGATACCAGTTTCACAGAAACCAATGCCTTTGGATTAACTTGCTTCAAATCAAAGATTAGCTGCGCCAAGTCTTCGATAGAATAAATATCGTGATGCGGTGGCGGTGAAATCAAGGTCACACCTGGCACCGAATATCTTAATGTCGCAATCAGGTTATTTACCTTACCACCTGGTAACTGACCACCTTCACCGGGCTTCGCACCTTGGGCAACTTTGATCTGCAAGACATCAGCATTACGCAAGTAGTGTGGCGTTACACCAAATCGGCCTGATGCGATCTGCTTGATCTTGGAACGTTTTTCCGTACCAAATCTCGCTGCATCTTCACCACCCTCTCCAGAGTTAGAGCGGCCACCTAGACGGTTCATTGCAACAGCAAGTGCTTCATGTGCTTCAGGAGACAAAGCTCCCAAAGACATTGCTGCCGAGTCAAAACGAGGGAAGATATTCTCTACCGGCTCTACTTCGTCTAAAGGAATCTCTTTAGCAGAATCACTTAAAGCAAACAAATCCCTTAAGGATGACGCTGGACGTTCATTTACCAAGGTTGCGTACTTCTGGTAAACAGAGTAATCGCCCGACTCAACTGCTTGCTGAATTGTATTGACAACATCCGGGTTAAAGGCGTGATATTCCTGACCGTGAACAAACTTCAGTAAACCACCTGGCTGGATCGATTTACGCGCCTTGAAAGCTTCTTTAGCCAACAGTGCTTGCTCTGATTGCAGGTCTTCAAAATCAGCACCCTGAATTCTACTTGCGACACCTTTAAAGCATAGGTCAACAACATCGTCTGCAAGACCTACTGCTTCAAACAATTGAGCGCCACGGTAAGAAGCAATTGTAGAAATACCCATCTTCGATAAGATCTTCAACAAGCCCTTACCAATACCGCGACGATAATTATTTTTCGCCTCGATTGGGTCCATCAGCATCTCACCCGTACTGATCAGGTCACTCATAACCTGATAAGCCAAGTAAGGGAAGACTGCCGTAGCACCAAAACCAAACAACACCGCGAAGTGATGAGGGTCACGGGCAAAACCAGACTCCACAATAATATTCGAGTCGCAACGTAAGCCCTTCTCAACCAAGTGGTGATGCACTGCACCCGTTGCCATAAAGGCATTTAGTGGTAATAAGCCAGGTTCGATATCTTTATCCGACAAAACAAGCGCAACCTTGCCTTGTCTAACAGCTTCTTCTGCTTGCTGGCACACATCAACAATTGCTTGCCTTAAGCCAGTCTCTTCCTTGTACTGAAGGCTAATTAAGGCATGTTCAAAACCATCTTTATCCGAGGTAAAGCAGCTAAACTTCGCAGGTGTCAGTACCGGCGTAGCCAAAATAATTCGCTTCGCATGCTCAGGCGTTTCTTCAAATACGTTCTGCTCTACACCCACACAGGTTTCCAGAGACATAACAATCGCTTCACGCAATGGATCAATCGGTGGGTTAGTCACCTGAGCAAACTTCTGTCTAAAGTAGTCTGAAACTGAACGAACACGAGTCGACAATACTGCCATTGGCGTATCATCACCCATCGAACCTACTGCTTCCTGGCCCGCCTCAGCTAATGGACGCAATACCTGATCTCGTTCCTCGAAAGTCACCTGGAACATCTTCATGTGCGTCTTTAGGGTATCAGCATCCATTGCTTGGAACGCTTCATGATCTTTGTCTAGCGTTGCCTCAATACGAACCGCGTTTTCTTTTAGCCACTTTTTATAAGGGTGAGCAGACTTAAGGCGGCTATCGATATCATCAGTATGTAGCACTTCACCCGTTTCAGTATCAACCGCTAGAATCTGTCCAGGACCAATTCGACCCTTAGCAACAACATCTTCCGGCTTATAGCCATAAGTTCCAATTTCGGATGCAACTGTAATGTAACCATTCTTAGTGATAACCCAACGACTTGGGCGCAAACCGTTTCTATCCAGTAAACAGACGGCGTAACGGCCGTCAGTTAGAACCAGACCAGCCGGTCCATCCCATGGTTCCATATGCATACTGTTATATTCATAGAAAGCACGTAGTTCGCTATCCATGGTGTCAACGTTCTGCCATGCAGGTGGAATCATCATACGAACGGCACGGAATAGGTCTACACCACCTGCCAGAAGTACCTCAAGCATATTATCCATACTGGAAGAATCTGAACCAGTACGATTCACCAAAGGAGATAATTCTCCCAGCTCAGGCAGTTCGTCTGTAGCAAACTTGCTTGTTCTCGCTGTAGACCAGTTTCTATTGCCTTCAATCGTATTAATTTCACCGTTGTGAGCAATACATCTAAATGGCTGGGCTAGTGGCCACTTTGGCATAGTATTAGTGGAGAAACGCTGATGAAAAACACAAATGCTTGTCTCAACATCTGGATTACCCAGATCCAAATAAAAATTCGGCAGGTCAACCGGCATCATCAGCCCTTTATAAGACACGACTTTTTCTGACAAACTACAAACGTAGAATTCTTCATCAAACGCCAAAGCCATTTCAGTCTTACGGCGCGCAACAAAAAGCTTAAGAGACAGTTCACGCTCACTAAGCCCGTCAGCCTGAACAAAGACCTGCTCAATCTGTGGCAAGCAATCCAGAGCCATACGACCCAAGCAATCGTTATTAGTCGGAACCAAGCGCCAACCAACAACGGTAAGACCTTGTGCTTCAAGCTCTGCACTCATCGCTGTTTTAGCTTGCTGCGCTTTCGTAGGGTCCTGTGAAAGGAAAACCATTCCTACGCCGTAAATCTCATTCAGATCGGCGCTAAACTGCTCCTTAACCACCTGCCTGAAGAACGTATCAGGTTTCTGAATCAACAACCCACAGCCATCGCCAGTTTTACCATCTGCTGCGATACCACCGCGGTGAGTCATACATGTAAGTGATTCTATCGCCGTTAATAGTAGATCGTGACTTGCCTGCCCTTCCATCTGGGCAATCAAACCAAATCCACAGTTATCTCTAAACTCTTCCGGGCGAAACAAACCTGCTGCCATAACATTCTCTCTACAAAATATCATTTAAAATCATACAGTTAGAACTAACAAAACTAACAATACCATATGACTATGAAAATTGGGGTTGGACATTTTACACATCGTGCTTATTCAGTACAAACTTAAAGAAGGCGTATAAG
>NZ_LWGA01000934.1:0-3488 GCF_001635235.1 Oleiphilus sp. HI0117
AAGCAGGGACGGTATCAACACGCTCTAGCAGTCTGCCAAGTGTCTGACTTGGGTTGGTAGTTGGCACAACCTTGTATTTCATTGCAAGCGCTTTAAGCCAATTTCTGTCGTATTGGTTCAGGCTGGCGGCACCATTTTTTTTTATGGAAGTGCTCATAGCTTGTATTGCAGTTCTGAGGCGAAGTATGTG
Organism: Oleiphilus sp. HI0117; assembly: GCF_001635235.1. Lineage (NCBI taxonomy): Bacteria > Pseudomonadati > Pseudomonadota > Gammaproteobacteria > Oceanospirillales > Oleiphilaceae > Oleiphilus > Oleiphilus sp. HI0117. The sequence goes on from NZ_LWGA01000934.1 coordinate 191, forward strand.
AAGGTTTTCGTCCTTAACCATTGGCAATAAATATTCAAAAAAAGACTGCTTCTTCTCACTTATATTCTGAATAACTGAAAAGTCAGGAAGCGGGACGGACAGACTGCTATCGGCCTTGTTTTCAATCTTGGGTAGCATATTTTTGGGACTGTGATAGAACCATATGCTTGCCCAAATAATAGACAGTAAGCAGAGGGTAACGGGGTAGTTAATGCTGACGAGGCGTGAAATTAAACTCATTAAAGTTTCAGGGCGCAAATGTTTAAGTAAAGTAATTTTACTTATATTACACAGACAGCACCCTGAAAGAAAATATATCGTTCGTTTAAAACTGATCTAGAAACTGCTCGTAACCCCGGCTACTAAGTTGCTGCTTGGGAATGAATTCCAACGCGGCGGAATTAATACAGTATCTTAAACCAGTTGGCGCTGGGCCATCATCAAAGACATGCCCAAGATGTGAGTCTGCAAATTTACTACGAACCTCGGTGCGAGACATAAATAAACGAAAATCTTTCTTTTCAACTATATATTCTTCTATTAACGGTTTAGTAAAGCTCGGCCATCCTGTGCCAGAATCAAACTTATCTCTCGATGAGAATAGGGGTTCTCCACTGACGATATCGACATAGATACCTTCACGTTTCTCATCCCAGTACTCGTTATCGAATGATCTTTCCGTCCCTTCTTTTTGGGTAACTTTGTATTGAAGGTCGCTGAGCTTCTCACGTATCTTGGTATCGCTTGGTTTGCTGTATTGATTAGTCTGTTTGTTTTCGCTCATAGCTTTCCTCTCAAGATTTTCCTTTGTCCAAACTGTTTCCAGATACTGATCTCTACCTGAATTGTAGCGGTAATATTTATATCTTATTGGGTTTCTTTTGAAGTAGTCCTGATGGTAGTCTTCGGCAGGCCAGAACTTACCAGCTTCTATAATTTCTGTCGTAATGGGTTTATCAAATATGCCGCTGCTCTGAAGGGATGCTTTAGAAGAAGCAGCTAAGTTCATTTGCTCACGGTCCAAATAGAAGATTACGGGTCTATATTGCTTTCCTCTATCAACAAACTGTCCGTCAGAGTCTGTTGGGTTAATATGTTTCCAGTAAACATCAAGTAGGGACTGATAATTTGTGACTTTAGGGTCAAATTTTACTAGAACCGCTTCGACATGGCCGGTTTTGCCTGAGGCTACTTGCTTGTATGCGGGTGACTGTTCACTACCTCCGATATAGCCCGACGTGGCGGAAAGTACTCCTTTATGCTTTTCAAAGTCTGCTTCGGTACACCAGAAGCAGCCGCCGGCAAAAATCGCCGTGTCGCTCGCTGAGACAATGGCGCCTTTACTCATGGTGGATGCCCCAGGCTCTTGTGCTGCTTGGGTGATTGCGCTCAGATAGGTAATAATACTAAGCAAACTGACGATCCAAAGTGTTTTTTTCATAAATTCCTACTCTATCGGGATTCTTTTAAGCAACTGTAGAACTTAGGACAAGAGGTTTGCAGAAAGGTTCCAAATCCGTTTTAGATATTTTCTCTTAGTCAGGCCTGTTTTTATCTGAGGGCTAATTTTAGGGAGGTGAATAAATCACTAAACATCCTTTAGAATCCGAAGTTTAGGTCTATACTGCTATTTTATTGACGATAATAATTAATTGAGCCTTACCAGATATGTATAAGTTTCTTTTGAATCTCCGTTTAAAGTATAAGTTTTGGTTGTTAAACGGGGTTTCATTTACCATTGTTTGTTTAATGGTTGCTGCCTCCATTGCAATAAATCATTCTTTCATCTTGGATGAAAGTCGTGAGGACAATGCTGATATTGTCGATAGCTTACTATCTATTTCAAAAGAGTTGGACCCACTAGAGTACCGGGCATTGACAGCAGCTAGTAATAACCTGATTTACCGTGAGTCAGGTCAGCAAGATTATTTTACTGGTAAAAATGTTCACAATTCAATTTCAAGTGAGTCTATCGACAAGGCGCTCGATGCAAAAGAATTGCTTGTTACCTTTGGTGGTGGATGGCTCGATGAGTTCCCTGCCGTGACTCTTACAAAAGCGAGTCTTGACAATGGCGCAATCATTGCGCGTGTAGCCGTTAAACCTTCTTTGATACAAATGTTTAAAGCTCAAGCGCTCAATTTTGCCTCCGTCGTATTTGTCTTGATGTTAGTTCTTTTAGTCTGCTCACAGATTTTGATTACCTTCTTTGAACGTCATATTGATAATCTAAAATCAGTTATGAGACATGTTAGGAAGAATGGTGACTTAACTGCAAGAGTAGAAATAGATTGTCTTGATGAAGTGGGCGACATGGCTGAGGCTTTTAATGCCATGCAAGATAATTATCAAAGTACCGTTAAAGTGCTTATGGATACTGCTGGATCGCTGCATCAATCTGCTGCAAGCCTTCAGGAGAATGCAAATCGAACCGAGCGGGATATGTCTGAGCAACAGCAGGAAACTGCGGCAATTCTAGAGTCAATTGCGCAATTAACAATTGCCGCACAGGAAGTGGCCAGCAGCGCTTCAGAGATGCATGAAGTTAGTTCGTCTGCGGCTGATCTCACTGCTTCGGGCGAGCTAGAAGTCCAACAAGCCAAGGATGTTACACATACGCTAAGTCAGGAGATCGACCAAGTTTCGACTTTGATATCAACCTTGCAAGATGATACGAAGAGAATAGATTCTACAACAAGCGAGATACAGGTAATCTCTGAACAGACTAATCTTTTGGCGCTCAATGCTGCAATTGAAGCTGCAAGAGCAGGAGAGTCTGGTCGTGGCTTTGCGGTGGTTGCAGATGAGGTTCGTTCGCTCGCTCAACATGCACATGAGTCGAGCGAGAAGATACAGCAGCTTGTAAATGCAATTCGAAGTGTAACCAGCGATATTATTCGGGTAATGGATCAAGGTACCTCGACAGCAAACAACAGCGTTGAGAGCTCGGAGCGTACGGTTGCTTTATTCTCTGATATTCGCTCCCTAAGTGATCGTATCAATCGCAGTAATCTTGTCGTGGCGTCTGCCGCTGAAGAGCAGAGCCAAACAAGTCTCGCTGTGAGCAATGGCCTAGAGGAAGTCAAAAAAGGAGCCGACCACGTTCTACTTAATGCAATGAGTGTTAGCGAAGACTCAAAGAGGATAGCTGATCTTGCTAATCAGCTTGAAAGCATCGTCGGAAAACTGCAAGTATAAGCTTAAGGTTCTTTCACTTCTTCACGGGCAAATCGCCCGATCTCACGGTCAGTAATTATTGGCGCGCTATCTATAGCAATCGAGATTGTGAACATGCTCG
>NZ_LWGA01000935.1:0-3911 GCF_001635235.1 Oleiphilus sp. HI0117
GCATCAGAATACGCTCATTGCGCTGGTAGAAGGTACCATCCTTAACTTCTTCATCAGCTTTAAGCGCTTCTTCTTCACCCACCACTTGGCGTGTTAACAAGTGATTCAATGCTACCGGCGGGCTCAAGTAACCCAACTCAAAGGCAACCAAAGTCATCATCCAGAAGTGAATTGGATCAATACCAGCCTGGTAAGCAACCGTAGCGATTGTTTGGCTTACCAGAATTACCGCACCAAAGGCTTCCATAATCATACCCATGACAACCAACGCACACACCATAAGGGCCATTGCTGTCCAGATACTTGAGAAGTCACTTGGGAACATCTCAACAACACCGGTTCGTTCGATCATACCACCCAAACAGATACTACAAGCTACCAATAGTAGCAGGGCACCAATTTCAGCCGTTGTCTGGTTGGTGGCTGTACGCACACAGTATTCAATACCTTTATGTGGCTCGGTTGACTTACCATCTTCACTCACCATGTCTTTCTTGGTGATATGTTCAAAAATAAGAATAACGATCATCATCACAGGTAAGATTCGCGCTGCAGAGAACTCATCCAACTGAACGTTTAAGGCCATGTTATAGAACATAATAACGCCACCCATACAAAGGATGTAAGGAATGAGAGGCTTAATTTGCGAAAATGTCTCTGGCAGTGCATCACCAACAGAGGCTAATTGAATCTTGCTCTGACGGTTCACAAACATAACCATAATAAAGAACATAAAGGCACTTAGCGCAAAGACCCATACACCCCAGCCAAATAGTTGGTCGGTCGTTACTTCACGGTTCATGAACGCGATAACAACAACAAGCAAACATGGTCGCAATACAACACCCATACTACCTGACATCGCCGTGGCTGCGAGTGCCAGATTGCGGCGTGCGCCAGCTGCTCTAATTTCGTGATAGATTACTGCACCAGCAGCGATAACGAAGATACCAGAGCCACCTGTGTAGGCAGTCGGTACAGCAGCAAGAACAACCACAACAAAAGCCAACATTTCCGGAGGCATTTTCCAAGGCTTAAACAGGTTCAGAACCAAACCGGCAAAACGGGTTTGTTTCAAGAGCATACCTATCCAGACATACAAACCAACGTTCAGGAACATGTCCGCCAGGTCCATCAGTGTATTCAGATAGATACCTATCCCTGGCATGTGGCCATGAGAGAAGAAGAAAATACCCGCAATGATGGCCATCGTGGAATAGAGAGGAACCGATAACAAAGCATAGCCAATATTACCGCCAGGTTTTAGGTGAGCAGGCACCTTAATCAAATTGTAGATACTGACGATCAACAATAAGGCTATGCCATATACCCAGAAGTTATGCAGCATCGCTTCTTCAGACGGGAGGTTGGTACCATCTGAGTGAGCCAACTCCCGGAAGGCAAAAACCGAAGTCAACAAAACACAATTAGCAATAACCTGTGCAGAGCTCGACACATAGTGATCAAGTCGGTGCAAGACCGGGCGCATGGCAATATGGTGGCGCTTCAAGGTTGCCGTCATTGCACACAAAAAGATCAAGGTTATCAGGATGAACTTTTGGGAAACTAAGCCAACGCCTATCGCGTCAGAAACAAACAACTCTACTGCTCTGAATGCTTCAACGCTCGGGGTAATACGATCGCTTATTTCTTCGTAAGCTGTAAATTTATTCTGACAATCCTGACGTGCATTCTCGATAGAGGTACGAATTAAGTCCGGATCGACAGGTGCAGCATCGAATAGATCTAAACCTAAATCATCATCTTCGGTTTGAGCCAAACGTGCTTGCAACTGCTCTTCAACATTAACGTTTGGATCACAGGTAGGTGCGACAGGATCAACTCGAAGCTTATAGTAGCCCGGCCAGTAATGCTCCCCAACCTGTAATATCTGATTATGGATATCACTACTGGTACTAAAAACAACAACCAGTAACAACAAAATACAAGCTGGTAATGACGATAGCCACTCAGAAATTGAGCGGCCGCTTTGTGTATTGGAAGCCACGTAGTCCCTTCTCCCCGAAAAATGAATTGGTTTATTATTAGCCAAAAAAAAATGCCGGTAGATTATACCGGCATTCCTTAGTAGCAGACTAGCTGGAGATTGACTTTCTTTTTTTCAAAAATGGGCAAATCACCTTGATTCAAGCATATTAAGGTGATACAGGTCTCATTTTTTAAAACAAGTCATCCAGTTCAACAGTTTCGATATCATCAGCGGCATTCTCATCCCAGAAAGATCCAAGTTGACCAACTGGAGTTCGGTGCCCCATATTTTCTGTCCACATTTTATCTGAAATTCGGGTGATCGCTTCTGTTGCTGCTACGTCCAATAAACGATACTGCTTATTCGCTTTATGATTAGTGATGTGCTCAGCATGTCGCTTAATAACCGTTCTTACACGCTCCATGTCACCTTTAGAATAAGCGGCGATAATATGGAAAACGTGCGCCAAACGGATATGCGCATTTTCACCAATCTGGTCAGCTTGCTCCAATCGCTCCCAAGCATTTTCACCCTCTGGTAATGCACCAGGTAACAAGCTCCAAACCGCTGCTTTTAACGCTAAAGGGACGCCAAACCACGCCCGGTTATCCAAACAACCCGCACCACGTTCTGCTTGTGCCGCAATGTTTTTAGGCACCCCGGTACCAACACCCGAGAGAATATCGTGGTTCAAGGACAAAAGACCATTAATCAATCCCGCCAACCAAACAATCTGATCAAACTCTTGCTCAAGATCAGGACACTCACCACCAATTTCTAAACCTCCATTAAACTGAATCAAGGCCAGCCAGCCTTTGTAATAACGCTTCGCAGCTCTTACATGGTGATTTTTCTGGGCGATCAATGAATCTTGCGCCATATCTGGCTGCTGTCCACGAATGTATCGCAAGTACGCAAGCTCTTGTTCAAAAGCTCTTGCTTCTTCACAACCACCAGCACCTAAGTTTAGAAGCACTTCCAGCTCCCAGGGCTCTTCAGTGATTCGGCCAATTGATTCAACCATCGCTCCCAGCGCTTCAGCACCAGTACAACCCGCAACCAAGTCATCAGTCGTCAACAACTGAGGTACAACGTGCGCCTCGGCCAACAGGGTTATCGCATCACCTGTAGGTTTAACCATTGGCTTAACCAAAAACTGGTTAATCGCTTTACAGCCGCCCAGTAAAGACGACAACACTACGGAAAGAACAATCCATTTTATATATGTACGGCTGCTATTCAGCTTCACAATAGGCTCCTAAAAACATTCAGATACTTTCTGCAATCGCGGATTATCTACGACTTGATAGAATTTTAGTGAGATCGATGGCACAAAGATTAAAATTCGTGCCAAAATTATACGCGGGTTCCGTAAATCAAAACTCAATATGGCTACCAATTTGAAACAAGTTCACAGATATTTCATTTTTTAACAAATTTTGCTTTTTTTACTTTTACCCATTGCAAGCAAAGCGATCTGGACTATCTTTAGGGTGTACAAAGTCCTCTGGACTGCAGACCCTGTCTGGCGTGTACCTAAGACAACAATCTCAATTAAGGTAAAATTCATGAAAAAACCTGAACTTGCTGCTGCCATTGCTGAAAAAGCGGACCTAACCAAAGAAAAAGCCGGTGAAGTCCTGAATATTCTGACCGATGAAATCACCAATGCAATGAACAAAAATGATACCGTAAGCCTGATCGGTTTCGGCACATTTTCAGTCAGAGAGCGAAGTGCTCGTACTGGTAAAAACCCTCAAACTGGTGCAACAATCCAGATTGCTGCAAGCAAGTCTGTTGGCTTCAAGCCTGGCAAGTCACTGAAAGATGCAGTGAACGGCTAGCTGGCCTGAGCCAAATTCAAAAAAGAGGCTTTCAAGGCCTCTTTTTTATTTCTACTAAAGTTTTATCGAAACCTGTA
>NZ_LWGA01000936.1:0-3555 GCF_001635235.1 Oleiphilus sp. HI0117
GTCCAATTTACCTTCAACACGGTTATGAGACCAAGTTAGTGGCTCTTGGAAGTCATGAGAAATATGCTTATAGAAAGATTGATACTCTTCTTCTTTGATTTCAGACTTAGACAAAGACCAAAGCGCTGTGGCTTCGTTGACTGTCTCGTCTTTTGGCTCTTCTGGCTCTTTACCTTCTTCAGCAGGCATTGGCTCAGACTTCATCACAACCGGGAAGGCGATATGGTCAGAATACTTCTTAACCAGACTACGTAGCTTCCAGCCGTTAGCAAACTCAGCCTCTTCCTCTTTCAGGTGAAGCACAATCGAAGTACCACGCTCGGCACGCTCGATATTCTCTATGGTGAATTCACCTTCACCTTCGGAGCTCCAGTGAACACCTTCCGCTTTATCTGTACCCGCTTTACGCGTGAATACATCAACTTTCTTGGCAACAATAAATGCGGAATAGAACCCAACACCGAACTGACCAATCAACTGAGAATCTTGCTGGCTATCACCTGTTAGCTTAGACATAAACTCGGCAGTGCCTGACTTGGCAATCGTACCTAAGTGGTTAATGACATCATCACGATTCATACCGATACCGTTATCAGTTAATGTCACTGTCTTGGCTTCTTCATCAAACTCTAGACGAATCTTCAGATCACCATCGTCTTCGTACAAAGAGTTGTTAGATAGCGCTTCAAAACGCAGCTTATCTTCTGCATCGGAAGCATTTGAAATCAATTCGCGTAAGAAGATCTCTTTATTTGAATAAAGGGAATGGATCATCAAATGTAGAAGCTGCTTAACCTCTGTTTGAAAGCCAAGGGTTTCCTGCTTTGCTTCTAAATTATCTTGTGCTGACATATATTTGTTTCTCTCGTTTTTCGTTGTTCAGAAAAATTGATTTGTCGCTTTCCGGCAGCAATTTATCTCAAACTTATGAGAGGGACTGCATTATCAATGCAGCCTTGCTTACCACCGACCTGAAAAGCCTTGAAACCTTATGTGGGGATGGCATTTTTAATTTCAAGTAATTTTTATCGTGTTTTGTTTCGAGCTGTTTCGCGCACAAAGCCAGATTATGGTTTAATGCCCTCCACCTACCTTTACAAAGATAAATTGAGAATCATGTTAAAAGCCCTTACCACACTATTATTCGCAGTTGTTTTGATTATTGGCCTCGGTGCGGCCGCACTCGATGGTTTCTACGGCGGCGGCGATGCCTTCCCTGATAGAAGTGGCCAGCCCCTGCTCCCGGCTGAAGCGCTTATCAAAGTTGCTGACCTGCCCTACCCTCCTGGAAACATCGCAGTCTCGAAAAATGAGCGCATCTTTTTCACTTATCATCCGGAAGGTTTTCCACCCTATAACATCGCAGAACTGGTTGATGGCGAAGCCAAACCATTTGAGTTCGAGTCACCAGCTGGTCTTAACTTGAGTACTGTTCTATCAATGCGTTTAGACAGACAAGGCCGCTTATGGCTACTCGACTATGGTGACCATGGGCAAGAAACACCTCAGATCCTTGCCGTGGATATTGAGTCCCGCGAGGTTGTGCATCATCATCGTTTTAGTTCAGATATTGCAGGGCTAGGCTCACATATGAATGACTTCCAAGTCAGTCATGATGGCACACGCATCTATATCGCCAATGCAAGTATCATAGGTCTTAGCCCATCTATCATCGTTTATGATGTGATAGAACAGCGTGCTCGTATTGCTATTGAAGACCACGACTCGGTCGACCCGGACTACTATGTTCCTCATGTCGAAGGTGTGAAAATGCTGATGTTTGGTGTTTTTGCTATTCGCCCTGGCGTTGACTCTATTGCGCTAGACCGCAACGAAGAATGGCTTTACTTTGCTCCCGTTACCGACGAGAAGATGTGGCGCGTACGGGTAAGTGATTTGAATAATCCTGCACTAAGTGCAGAAGCGCTGAAAACTAAAATCGAAGCTTTTGGTGAAAAGACCATGAGCGATGGCATCACTATCGATGATGAGGACACTCTATACATCAGCGATCTGGAGCATTCGGCTATCATACAGATGCGCTCTGATGGTTCCATACAAACACTTTACAAAGACAAGAAGCTTCGCTGGCCTGATGGTTTCAGCTTCGGCCCGAATGGCTGGTTATACGTTACTGCTAGTGCGCTACAAAGTGTGATAGCCAAGCCTGACCAGTACATTCAAGAAAAAGGCCCTTATCAGATATTTAAATTGAAGACCGATACCACTGCTTACCCTGGGCATTGAGGTTGAATTTCAAAGGGGTCAGACTCGATTGAATTTCAATCGAGTCTGACCCCTTTGAAAAACCTAATCCTCTAACAAAAAATGCGCTCTGGCCAAGGCAATTGGCTTATCGCGGCTTTCTTGCCAGGCGTGAACTTCGACATTAGCAACGCGGCCACCCTGGCGGGTCACATTACAATAGGCATAGGTATCCTGGTTTGCACCGGCACGTAAGTAATCTAATGAAAAATCAATAATTTTGGGAAATTTCAAAGTCGACTGAGATACCAGCAAATACATAGCACTAGACAATTCCATAAAGCCACCAATGACACCACCATGAATTGCGGGAAGAATAGGATTACCAATATTGCCTTCCTTCTGATTTAACTTAAAGGTTAGCTCTCCTCTATCATCCAGGCATTCAATGCCAATCAATTGCGCATAAGGAATAGCTGAGGTCAGTATCTTGTAGTCGCTCTTGTCGCGCGCTTGTATCACCGAATCTTTAAAATCTTCGGGCAGAGAAACCTTGCCAATATTCTTTGATTGATAAACAGGAATATCTTTCGTCATCACATCTAAGGAAGGAATGCCCTTCTCGCCCATACGCATAAAGGTTGCGACACAATGCGCCACAGTCCGGTCAATCTGATAAGCCTCACACTTCATAAACAAGATATTGTTGGTTGAACGGTAGCAGCTTGCTCTCGCGAATACTGACTGCCCCGGTTTTGCCTGGCGCATATAGTCAACACGCAAATCTAGTGTTGGGCAGAGTTCAAACTCCGGCATTGCACATAGCACACCGGCACCTGCGGTCGTATCCATCAAGGTGGTAATCGCACCACCATGAATAACCCCTGAATCTGGGTTACCGATAATCTTCTCGCTGTAAGGCAATTCTAGTATCAGCTCGTTTTCTCTTGCAGAAACAACCTTAATACCCAACTCCTGGCACTGAGCCAATACGCTTACAAAGCTTTCGACTTGGGTAAACAACATGGTTTCGTCTCTCATTCATTCTCTCACAATCAGCGTTACATAATTTAGCTGGGAACGCTTATTCTAGTTAAGCATAAAATGTCAGCTCCTTATCAGCTAACATATTTGAAGCGCCGAAGTATAACCAATGTCACACTTTTTAAGAAATGTAATTAATCAGGAGATTTCCACCTAGCATCCTATTTATAACAATAGTAATTACTCATTTGCTATTGAAAAGAGTGAATCCATTAGCGCAAAATTGACTTACTGTTAACTAGAACCCGGTATTGTCTTATGCGCCCCATTTTTACTTATCTTCTACTCTGCCTAACCTTGCTCTGT
>NZ_LWGA01000937.1:0-3880 GCF_001635235.1 Oleiphilus sp. HI0117
GAACGAACGAACTATCTGAAGGCACAATTACAAACCATTGATGACCTTTGTTTCATTTCTCCTGAAAATAAAAACCAAGCGCGTCAAAGTGGCATTATCTGCTTTCGCATTGAGGGGAAGGACAGCACTGAGCTATATCAAACACTTATGTCACGTAAAGTAATCTGTGCAAACCGGGGAGGAGGTATTCGTTTTTCCCCGCACTTTTATACCACCAAGCGAGTGATCAACCGGGCTGTAGAGATTCTGCGCGACTTAGTCTAAATAATTGGAGTCATTCATTTAAGAACCCTTCTTTTGGCTTTCTCCGTGCAGGCCACCTGCCGCTCTGTGTCCTCTGTGGTGGATTTGTTTTTTGGTTTTGATTTCAAGATTAAACCCCTTAACCACAGAGGGCACGGAGCGCTTTGCTGCACAGAGGAATAATAATTCTCTATAGAGCTCCTCTATAAAATGGGTGCAATTCAGGGCAGAGTAGAACATCTCCCCGAACTCATCATTCCCGAGGTGTTTTTACCAGGAAACCAGCTACGTCGATACCTCGTTCTGACCCTCATGGATCCCGGCTTAAGAGCACACCGGGCTAACAAAGAGACCTGTGAATTATTAGTGCGGGATAAGATCCTGGTGTAAATAAGCTAGGCCGGCTTCCATCAGCTCAAGCTCCAGTACTACTAGCTCACTCGTGATAAAAGGATGAGGTTGATAGGTATTACCTTCAACCAATAGGCTCACTAAGTCTCCGACCAATGGCTGATGCGATACCAACAGCACATTATCAATTCCGGCCTGATTAAGCTGACGAAGCACTTGTTTCGGCGAGGAGTCGGGTGTAATAAAAGGCTTGGTATGAACATCGCACTTCAGCTGGTCTTGATAAACCTTTGCCGTCTGCTGAGCTCTTAGTAAGGGGCTCACCCAAATTTGGCTCACCTCACTTAATATACTCAAATGCTCTTTTGCTAAAGCACTTGTCTGCTGCACACCTCTTTCTGTCAAGGGGCGAGAGAAGTCGCTTTCTGCATAAAATGATGCCTCACCATGCCTGGAAATAAAGAGCTTCATCGCTACTTAATCTCATCCAGAAGCTTGTCTTTAGCTTTTGCTTGCGGCCAATCAGAAAATGGATAGGGCTTCACTTCACTTGCGTAGCTCAGGAATTCACTAATTTGTTTTAGGTACAAGCCCAAAGTCCTACCGGCATCTTTTAAAGATTCACTAGGCTCTCCCGTTGAAAGCTTTAACACGGTTTGAACGAGAGCGATTACAACCAAAACAATATCAGTAAGACTATAAATCAAACAAAAAAGGATCAAATATAAAACTTTTATCACGCGCTACACCTCGTGCTTTGCTAAAGTAAATTCAACATCAGTATTCTGCTCACCAGACATCAATTTTTCGATGATAACTGACAAAGGTACCTGTTTGTAAATCATCATATATAAGCCCTGTACTAATGGCATATATATATCGTTATCGTCCGCATAGCGCTTAACCTGAGCCAGAGTATTCACCCCTTCCGCAACTTCACCCAACTCCTCTACGGCCTGCTCCAAGGTTTTCCCTTTACCAAAGGCATAACCCACCCGGTAATTCCTACTTAGCGGGGAACTACAGGTCGCAATCAAATCACCCACGCCCGACAAACCTAGGAAAGTGAGCGGATTAGCACCCTGCGTTTGCGCAAAGCGCCCCATTTCAGCCAGGCTTCGTGTAAGCAGCATGGCAATCGTATTCTCACCCAAACCCTTGGCTGCAGCGACACCCGCCATAATAGCGTAAATATTCTTCAACGNGCCGCCTAACTCAACACCATAAACATCAGCACTGGCATAGACTCTAAAATAGGAGCAGCCTAGTGCATCCTGAACACCCTTTCTTAAGTCTGAGGACTCGCTTGCAATCACCGTGGCCGTTAGCTCATGTTTGGCTATTTCCTTGGCTAGGTTTGGCCCGCCCATAACGCCCACCTGAAAACCGGGAAGCTCTGCCCGCAAAATATCACTCATCAGGTTTAGTGTGCCCGGCTCGATCCCTTTTGTAGTGCTCACCACCCATTGATCAGGCTTAAGATAGGATTTTGCATTTTCTACAACTGCCCGAAAAGATTTACTCGGCACGGCAAAAAATACGATATAGGCATTGTCAACGGCGTCACTTAAGCTCGTTGTTGGAATTAGGTTTTCATGCAAGGACAAATCAGGCAGATACTTGGTATTAACCCTGGTTTGAATAATGGACTCTACGGATTCTTCACTGCGCATCCATAAATATGTCTTAATCCCGGCTTCGGCAGCAATATTAGCAATCGCAGTTCCAAAACTTCCACCACCCAGAACAGCGATAGCCGATTTGCTATGTGACATGATTTAAGATCTCTTGTTTAGTTGATTAGACTTGTTTGCCAGCTCTTTTTGCTGCAAGACAATAATAGAAGGTCACAAGAGAAACCTGAAGCAGGAAAGCCAAAATACTTTGCTTCCTGACATAATATTAATAACTAAGCTTTATTCACCTTAGCCCGCAACAAAGGCCTGTTCCTCTACATCGCCTTCAAGTGTCGCCACTAAGTCTTTGAACTGTTCACGGTTGTGCTCGTTCAGGTTCATCAAAACCTTGTGAGCATTGAGAACATTGGTTCTTAATTCTTCTTCGGTAATATCTTGGGGTGCCAGCTCAGTCAGTCGTTGGCTCGAGTCTGCCGGTTCAGTTAGAATAAGATAGACACTTTCGAAGCCCATTGTCGTTATGACACGAGTAATGTCAGGGTTAGTCGATACAATGGAAGGCAAGAAGTGGCTTTTTTGCTTCGCCTGAATAGCCAAGCGAGCAAGCAAACCTAAAGTGGTACTGTCAATTAAAGTCGTCTCACTCAAATCAACAACGATTGATGCAAATTCAGGGTCAGACGTCATTGCTTCAATAGCAGAGTCAATCGTTGAGCAAAGATTCAATCGAACCTCTCCCACCAATTTCAACACATAAACGCCGCTGCATTCTGCTTGTAGTATTTTACATTTAGACATAGTCGCTCAACCTTTAATGCTTGTGATTGACATATTCAATATGGAACGTATGTTCTGCATATCGCTACCTTTTACTTCCGTCACTGACTGCACTCACCGAAAGAAAGGCAATATCATCAGGTATTTCTTTTAAGTCGTCCAAGCCTAAGGAAGAGAATAGCTCCGCTACACCCGCCCTGTTTTCTGCTACAACGTCCAGTAGTAGCTGTTCCTTATCATTCAAAGTCTCGCCGGGCATCACCTCGAGAATACCGTCAGAAAATACCGTGATTCGAAATTCCGGTGTAATTTTCCGATGGTAGACTTCGAATTCTGGCTCAGGAAATAAACCAACGGCCATTCCTTTACCTTCTAAATACTCTGCCCGCCCTTGCTCACAATATACTGGCATAGGGAAATGCCCTCCTACCGAATATCGTAATTCCTGGTTTTTCTCATCGAGAATACCTGCAAACATCGTTACATGCTTTCCCAAATCACTTGCCAACAGCTCAAGATTAACACGCTTCAAGAAATCATTCGGACACGAAATCTCATCACTAGAGCCGCGTTTAAAGTTACGCTTTAAACGCATCGTCAGGTTTTTCAGCAATACCGTCACAAATGCAGACGATGCACCATGACCAGAAACGTCGGCAAAATAAAATAAGCTACGATGATCGTCAAGATTAAAATAGTCTAAGAAATCGCCGCTTAAGTACAAAGATGGCATCACTCGATGCTCAAAGAAAATATCGTTCACTTTCTTTTCATTTTTTGGCAGCATTTTCTTTTGAATTTGCAAGCCGGCTTTTTGGTCAGCCCTCAATTCCTGGAGACCCGCGCTCAGTTTCTTATAGCCTTCTTCAAGC
>NZ_LWGA01000938.1:0-2325 GCF_001635235.1 Oleiphilus sp. HI0117
TTAATTATAACTGTTGTTCAAAGCATTAGTTGTGCCAATGATCCATAAAATATATATATAACAGTAGGATAAGTTATTTGATATTTTTCTTTCTATGGTTTTTTTGTTTATTGTGTAAAAAAAGCTGACAGTTATTTAAGTGTTCAGAAATGGGTGGCGTGTTACTATGTTTATCAGTGATTTAGAAGTTTATCGGCAGGTGTTGAGAGCGAATGCCAGCCCATCTATAAATAGGGTGAGATTAAATTGTGGCTCAGATAGAAATGAAATTACTATTGTTGATGTGTTTGCTGGGCCTGTTATCGGCCTGTTCAACAACGACGTCAGACGCGAGGCAATATTTAGTTAATGCGAGTAATGCTAAGATTTCATCTTCTGCCTTGCATGTTGATAGAAGTCAGTTGATTCTTGCGTCTCAAGAAGGTGGGGGGCTTTATGAGCTGCATCACTCGTCGCTTGAGGTCGGTCAAATGTTCGCGAATGTGGCCTCAAAGTTTGGGTTTAGAAAAGCTTCTCCAGAAGAAGCAACTTATGTGGCGAAGTTGATATCTGCCTTCCCTGATGGCGGTGCGTGTGAAGGGCTTGGTGATGCGGCAAGTGATGGTGCGTCTTATACGGCTTCAGTGCTGACTTTTGGTATTTTACCAGCATCGGGCTCTCACTGTTATTTGGTGGCTTTGGAGCTCTATGAACGTATCGGGGGGGAGTTGCTATTGGTGGGAGAGTTTTTTGCTAATAAGGGGCGTGTTGATGTTTATGCTGGGGCAAATGAAATCGAAAGTTACTCCTTAATTGTTACTCGACGTGATGAGGTCCTGGCTTTAGAAACGTCAATTGCAGCGCTTTTTCGTCAGATGATTCTGGATGGAGCATTCGAGTAATAGAGGGCCAAAACCTCAGCAGAAAACTTGAATGAAGGATATCGCCTTTATTGACATAATTATGCCATCTTATTTCAGTACTATCTCTTTTGAATTTGTTATAAAACTTAAGTAGAAGGGGAAATTTCTTCCTTTTTTAGCTACACTAGCGTTTACGCATAATTTTCGCTGGGTCTGGTGATCACGAGTTGTCAGGTCCTCAGTGTGTAAAATTAGTTCCATTGGTTATCCTACCGGTACAGTTTGGGGAAAAAATGACAACAGAAATATCCAAGATTATCTACACAAAAACAGATGAAGCGCCAGCACTGGCAACCTATTCCTTACTTCCTATACTCAACGCTTTCACTTCCGCCGCTGGCGTGTCCGTTGATGAGAGCGACATTTCTTTAGCTGCACGTATCTTGGCAGCCTTCCCCGAGAAACTGACTGAAGAGCAACGCGTACCAGACGCGTTAGCTGAGTTGGGCGAATTAACGCTACATCCGGAAGCCAATATTATTAAATTGCCGAATATCAGTGCATCAATTCCTCAGTTGAAAGAAGCAATTAAAGAGCTACAGGATCAGGGTTATGATATTCCTGAGTACCCCGACGAAGCTGGCAGCGAGCAAGAAACAGAGATTAAAGCAAAGTATGCCAAAGTGTTGGGTAGTGCGGTAAACCCTGTTCTGCGTGAAGGTAATTCAGATCGTCGCGCGCCACCTTCCGTTAAAGCCTATGCGCGTAAATATCCACACTCCATGGGTAAGTGGAGTCAGGCGTCACGTACACATGTTGCCCATATGCGTAGCGGCGACTTTTACGACCAAGAGCAGTCTACGGTAATTGAAAAAGCTGGCAATGTTCGTATTGAACTTGTTGAAGCAGATGGAAAAGTGACCGTACTTAAAGAAAAGACAGCTGTCATTGAGAAAGAAGTGATCGATGGCATGTTTATGAGTGTTAAAGCTTTGCGTCAGTTCTTTGAAGAAGAGATGGAAGGTGCAAGAAGAGCTGACTTGTTGTTCTCTCTACATGTTAAAGCCACCATGATGAAGGTCTCGCATCCGATCGTATTTGGGCATGCGGTTACTGTTTACTTCAAAGAACTTTTTGAAAAGCATCAGGCGAAGTTTGAAGAGTTGGGTGTGAACCCTAACAATGGTTTGAGTAATGTTCACCAGAAAATATCTGATCTTCCTTACTCTCAGCGTTCTATAATTGAAGAAGATATTCGTGCCTGTTACGAAGAACGCCCTGAAATGGCGATGGTAGATTCTGACAAAGGTATTTCAAACCTCCATGTACCAAGTGATGTCATCGTTGATGCGTCAATGCCTGCGATGATTCGTGTTGGTGGTAAAATGTGGGGTACTGACGGTAAACTGAAAGACACTAAAGCGGTTATTCCAGAGCGCACATATGCGACCATCTATCAGGAAGTTATTAACTTCTGTAAGCA
>NZ_LWGA01000939.1:0-4203 GCF_001635235.1 Oleiphilus sp. HI0117
GGGGCAATGGCCGGCGTGATGGACCCTGACTCGCTCACTAACCTTCCTCATGTGACACAATGGCTCAGCTACTCAAAGGCTGCGCATCAGATTGTTATGGAAAAGCTGCCAGAGGGCTCCCATGATGAACGTCTGGCTATGTTGATTGATGAAAACGTTTTGCTTCAGTTGCAGCATTTAAAGACCCACCCTCATGTTGCTGCCAAACTTTCTACCAATAAAATTCAGCTACATGCCTGGACCTACGATATTGGTGCCGGAGACGTAAGGGCTTTTGATGATGAACGTGGTGAGTTTGTGCCCGTTGAGGAACGTTACGCCGACGATGTAAAAGCGTATCTTGAATCCCAACAGGCCGGTGCATGCAACGCGGACCACTAATCTGGCATATGAAATAGCAAGGAAGGTAAAAGAGAATAATAAGGATCTACAATGAAAGTTTTGGTGATCGGTGCTAATGGCGATATTGGTGCTAATGTCTTACGAGGGTTGTTATCTTAGCCTCGAAAGTAAACTTCGATCAGGTGATAGCCAAATTTTGACTTTACTGGACCGTGAACGGTCTTTAATGCTTTTTTGAAAATTACTTGTTCAACGGGCTTAACTAAGTCACCAGGCCGAATTTCGCCTAAGTCGCCACCATTCTTTTTGCTAGGGCAGCTAGAGTGCTTGCGCGCCAGTTTTGCAAAGTCACCCCCTTTAGCCAAGGCTTGTTTTATCGTGTTGGCAGTTTGCTCATCTTTTACAAGAATATGACGCGCCATCGCAGTTTTCATTAGCAAAGTCTCTAATTATCTCGGCTTTTTAGTTTAACTTGCATGCCCTTATTATTCGAGAGCGTAATGAGAGGTTGAGGGTCAAACACATTGTTTTCATCTAATTCGACTTCGAATCTTCTCATAATTGTTGCAAGTATTATTTTCGCTTCCATCATCGCAAATGATTGCCCGATGCAAACTCGTGGCCCCGAGCCAAAAGGTATATAAACATGCTTTGGTATGTTTTTCTCGTTTTCTGGTGAAAAACGCTCTGGATCGAAGCGGTTCGGGTTTTCAAAATAACGTGGGTTTAAGTGGTTCGCATAAGGTGATAGGAAGATAACTTTATCTTTGGGAATATGATATGAGCCTATGTCAATGTCTTCATTGGCTTGTCGGTTGTTTAGCGTCCAGACTGGCGGTAACAAGCGCATTGATTCCTTAATGACCATATCAGTATAGTTAAGCTCTCCTAGGTGTTCAAACTGAGCGTCTTGATCGTTTAAAACACTGTCTAACTCGACATGAAGCTTTGCCTGAATATCTGGATGCAGAGCGAGCAAGTAGAATGTCCAACTTAAGGCATTTGATGTTGTTTCATGGCCTGCGGTAAATAGTGTGATTAGTTCATCCATCACGAGCTCGGTTGGCATGCTGCTTCCGTCTTCGTATTTAGCTTCGAGCAGCATTGACATCATATCTGGTTTTTTATCAGCATTTGTTAAGTCAGAGTTCTTTCTTGTTTCTATCATACTGCTAATTGTTTTGTACAATGACTTTTTGGCAGCGACCAAGCGACGGTTTCCTCGGGTGGGAACCCAGTCAGGAAAAACTAAAGCCTGCTGAAACCGTTTGTTAGTTTCCGTTTGAACGATGTGCATTGTTTCACCAATATTATTTGCATTGCTTTGCATATGTTCCATATCTGTATCAAACAGAGTCTTGCTGACGATATACATTGTCAGCTTGAACATATCATCAGCAATATCCCTGTTACCCGCCTTCCAATCTTGCGTCATTCTGCTTGTATAATCGCTCATAGTTTTAGCGTAAGACTCAATTCTACGGAAGTGGAAGCCTGGCTGTACTAATTTCCTTTGAGTCTTATGATTAGCAAGGTCATTGTTTGTTATCAGCCCCTTTCCCAAAACGGTTCCCATGACAGCAACGTCTCGGTCTGACTTTCTAAATTTTTTTGCTTGGCTTACAAGAATTTGGTGGCTTAAGTCACCACTTGTGACAAGCGCCATATTGTTAAAAGGGATGTGGAATTCCACTATGTCCGGGTAGGTAGACATTAAACGGTGGAAGAAGGCCAAGGGGTCTCGAGCAAACTCGTTAAGGCATCCTAGAATCACTTGTCCACGTTCTTGGGGTATTGCTTGGTTTGTTTCTGTATAGGTTATCGCGGCTGATGACATTGTATTCCTCATTTTTATATTTATTAAGGAGGGCTTACTTTGCCATAAAATGACTGGTAGTCACAAAGGCTAGGCTGAGAAACAGCATTCCAAAATTGGGATGCTGCTATCAACATCTTCGATTATTTAGCTCTTGGGGCAGCGCACTAGCAGTACATCACATTCAGCGAGGTTCAAAATCTTATGAGCTGTAGAGCCTAGCAGTACTTCAAACCCGTGGCGACTATGACTACCTGCAACAATGACATCTGCATTTAGGTTATCTGCCTGTTTAAGGATTTGTTGAGCCGGTGGCCCAAAGCACATAATTAGATTATTTGGATCCAGCCCTGCCTCTTCAATGAAGGGGCGAAGGTAGTCTGCACCCGACTGTGCGAGAGCTTCTTGATCTAATGGAGGCGGTATCTGGCCTGGACTGCCTGCCCAGTCAGCCACAATCAGGTCGAGTACAACGTGAACTAAATGAATTTTGGTTGAAGGATTTTGTTCAGCCAGTGCAGATGCTTTGTTGAGCACTTTTTGCGCGTCTTTGCCGCACTCTAAAGCGACGAGTATATTATTATATAGGCTCATTGGTGATTCTCCTTTATTGTAGCTTTAGTCTAGTTTGGCATGAGCGCGTTTGCTATGTAATGACTTACATCAACCAGCAATTATTTTAACTCTATGTCTCCCATGAGTTGAGCAAGCTGCTCACGGCTATTAATATTTAACTTATGATAAATACGATAAAGATGGTTTGATATTGTTGATGGGCTCAGGCCGAGTTGTTTTGCGATTAATTTAAAGCTTAAACCCTTGGTCACGCCTTTTACGACATCTAGCTCCCTTTGGGTTAGCTGGTCGAGTTTATTTCTTTGGCGAACGCCTATTCGGAAGAGATCTCCGAGCTGCTGAGAGCTAAAGATGTAGTTCTGTTTTTCTCTCTGTTGTTCATTCAAAGGGAGTTTTAAGGGAAGGATTTGCTTTTGCGTATTTAATTCCTTACTTCCTTTAAAGCAAAGATCGACTATGTCGAGAAACTCTGTTTCGACCTCATGGTAAATGCCGTGACGGTCGCATATCGCGTAGTACTGCTCCTCTCCCTCCGACCTATCTTCCATGCTTAGCATGCAGGCGTGAGAGGCAGCTTGTATAAGATGAAATAGTACTCGTTGATGTCTTTTCTTTTCGTTATCTGAGAACTTTCTATCTTTGTCAGTGCGGTACACAGAGAGAAGAGTATAGATACCGCTTCTTGAAGCTATGTGTAGTGAACTTAAAATACGTTTTATTCCATGCGGCTCAAAAACCGAGTGATAAATTTCAGAGCGATAAAAGTCACCGTCGCTAATTACATCGGCCATATCTACAGCTTCACCAGCATGAGCAAACAAGCTATTGCTGATTGGATTTATTTTAATGTGTTCTATTAAGGTGTCTGGAAAACTAGTTGGTAGATTAAGTGTTGTGTGTGTGTGAAAAGTGCGCGTACTTAAATGTCCGGTGCTCCAGATCGCAGCGTCGATATCAAGAAATGACTGTAATTCGTTTAGGGCCCACTGGCGATAATACTCAATATCAACACGCTTGGTTGCTCGATATAGGTGACTAATAAATGCTTCGGTTTCACTCATGCCTAGTGGAATCCAGGTAAAGGGCTATTATTGTTAGAATGGTTTTATTTCTTCTATGTCTCAATCTAAGGCCATTAGGCTAATTTTACTATCCTCTTAAGTAAAGAGCTTTGGCAAACTTTGTTTAGTTTATTGATTTGGTAACAAGGCAAGAAAGATGGCAGCTATTAAAAGTGATGTACTTATTGTTGGTGCTGGAATTGCGGGTTTAATTGCGGCGCATGAATGCTTGGAAAAAGGTCTAAGTGTCTCGTTGGTTGATCGAGATATTGAAGGTAATTCCGGTGGCCTGGCAAAGTTGGCGTTTGGTGGTATGGCCTTGGTGGGGACACCACTTCAGGAACGTATGGGCATAAAAGATTCTCCTGAACTTGCCTTAAAAGATTGGCATTCATTCGCTCAGTTCAG
>NZ_LWGA01000940.1:0-2523 GCF_001635235.1 Oleiphilus sp. HI0117
GATTAAGGAAAGCCAGCCGGGGCAGGGGGCTGAGTTTGTTATTATATTCCCGCAGCGAAATAAACTATCAATGGCGAAAAGAGCGCGTAATATGATGGGGATGCACTAGTGTTTGATCCAGAGAATGAGCGTATCTTGGTTGTCGAGGATGAATGTCATATTGCAGAGGGGTTGCGTTTAAATTTGGAGCTTCAAGGTTACAAGGTGGCGTTAGCGGAAACAGGGACTTCCGGTCTAGCCTTATGGAAACAGTGGCGGCCGCATTTAATAGTCTTGGATGTGATGCTGCCCGGCATAGACGGTGTCTCTGTTCTTAAACGTATTCGCTTAGAAGATGAGCGTTTGCCAATCCTTATTCTATCAGCCAAGAATAGTGCTCAAGACAGAATTGAGGGTTTTAACCACGGTGTCGATGACTATCTTTCTAAACCCTTTAACCTAGAAGAATTCCTGTTACGAGTTGAGCGCCTTTTAAAACAAAGTAGCTGGCAAGATAATAGTATTGATGCGGCGAGTGGAAGTCAGGACCCATATAGCTTTGGCAGCAACAAAATCGACTTCCTTCAATCTGTTGCTTATTGCAAAGGGCAACAAATAAGCCTAACTGAACAAGAGCTTCGCTTGCTCAGGTTATTGATTAACAATCGTGGTAAAGCGCTGTCACGCGGAGAAATTTTAGAAGTTGCCTGGGGTTTTTCCAAAGACCTATCGACTCGTACCGTCGATAACTTTATTGTCCGTTTTCGAAAGTACTTTGAAGACGACCCTAAGAACCCCGAGTTCTTCAAAAGCCGCCGCTCTGTGGGCTACGTATTTGACCATTAAAATATCACTGATGAAGATTTTATTGCTTGTAAAGAAAGCCTACACTATTTTGTGTTAGTCTTGATGGCAAAGTAACAGACTATCGTTAAAGCTATCTGATTTTAAAGGACTTATATGATTGTTCATTCTTTGGCGGGCCAGCCTGCACCGCAAGAAATATTAACTGATATCCCTCGCTTGGTTGCGAGTTATTACAAGCGGCAACCTGAACCGGGAAACTCTGATCATGCAGTAGCATTTGGTACATCTGGCCATCGCGGGACAGCGCTGAATTGTAGCTTCAACGAACATCATATCTGGGCTATTTGCCAAGCTTTATGTGAATATCGCCAGGCTCAAAATATTAGTGGTCCTTTATTTTTGGGTAAAGATACCCACGCCTTGTCGGAACCTGCATTAATTAGTGCGCTTGAAGTCTTTGCGGCGCAAGATGTCGAAGTGCGCATTCAGCAGGGCGGTGGCTATACGCCTACTCCAGTTATCTCTCACGCCATTCTTAGTCATAACCAAGGGCGCACCCAGGGACTTGCCGACGGTGTGGTGATTACGCCATCCCATAACCCTCCTCAAGATGGAGGCTTTAAATATAACCCTCCTCATGGTGGGCCTGCAGATACCGATGTTACTAACCTGATTCAGGCACGTGCGAATGAACTTTTAGCTCAAGGTATGGAAAAAGTAAAAAAGGTTTCTTATTCGCAGGCTTTGGCAGCTAGCAGTACGCAAGAAATTGATTTTGTCATGCCCTACGTGAAGGACCTGGAATCTGTGGTTGATATGTCTGCCATTTCCAAAAGCGGCTTGCGTATAGGTGTTGACCCAATGGGCGGGAGTGGTATTGCTTACTGGGAGCCGATTGCCGAGCATTATGGTTTGAACCTGGAGTTAGTCAATAAGCGGGTTGATCCAAGCTTTTCGTTTATGCGTGTTGATAAAGACGGCAAAATTCGTATGGATTGTTCCTCACCTTATGCCATGGGTCAGTTGATTGAATTAAAAGACCAATATGATGTCGCCTTTGGCAACGATCCTGATTACGACCGTCATGGCATTGTGACTCGAAGCTCTGGCTTGTTAAACCCAAATCACTACTTAGCAGTCGCAATCGATTACCTTTTCTCACATCGTCCTGAATGGGATGAATCTGTTGGAATCGGCAAAACGCTAGTTTCCAGCAGCATGATTGACCGAGTGGCTAGCGCGCTAAAGCGTCCTTTGGTTGAGGTGCCTGTTGGCTTTAAATGGTTTGTAGATGGCTTGCATCAAGGCAGCTTGGGTTTTGGTGGAGAAGAAAGTGCAGGCGCTTCATTTTTGAGACGCAACGGACAAGTTTGGACGACCGATAAAGACGGCATTATCATGGATCTCCTGGCTGCCGAAATATGCGCAGTAACTGGTAAGGACCCGGGGGAGCGTTATAAAGAACTGGAAAACCAGTTCGGTTCTCCTGTTTATGAGCGTCTTGATGCATCGGCAAGCAAAGAGCAGAAAGCCAAGCTTAAAGCCTTATCTGCTGAGCAGGTGAGTGCAAGCGAGTTGGCAGGCGAAACGATTCAGCAGAAACTGACCAAGGCGGTGGGTAATAGTGCTGCAATCGGTGGCCTAAAAGTTTCTACAGAAAATGGCTGGTTTGCTGCAAGGCCATCGGGCACCGAAGATGTTTATAAAATCTATGCGGAAAGTTTTGTCAGTTCAGAT
>NZ_LWGA01000941.1:0-2921 GCF_001635235.1 Oleiphilus sp. HI0117
ATTACTGGTCTTGCGGAAGCCTCTAAGCGACCAGAGAACTTTATTGGCCTTCATTTCTTTTCGCCAGTCGACAAAATGCCGCTGGTAGAAATCATCTGTGGTGACAAGACCTCAGATGAAACACTGGCCAAAGCTTATGACTACGTTTTGCAAATTGGTAAAACGCCAATCGTAGTTAATGACAGCCGTGGATTCTTCACTTCCCGTGTTTTCGGCACTTTTGCAAACGAAGGGATCGCCATGTTGGGTGAAGGGATACCGGCCGCAGCGATCGAAAATGCAGCCTTCCTGGCAGGTTTTCCGGTAGGACCGTTGGCAGTGACCGATGAAGTTAGCATGACCTTGATGGAAAAGATTCGTAAGCAAACGATTAAGGATCTTGAAACGGAAGGCAAACCTTATCTGGCGCACCCAGCCGATGAAGTTGTAAATAAGATGCTTGCGCTAGAACGTGCAGGAAAACTTGCGGGTGGTGGTTATTACGATTATCCGGCTCAAGGTAAAAAACACTTATGGTCAGGTCTAAAGGATAAGTTCGAACAACCCGACCGTGAAGTTAGTGTTGATGAGATCAAAGATCGCCTGCTTTACATTCAAGCGATTGAGACTGTCCGCTGCGTCGAAGAAAAAGTACTGACCAGCGTTCGAGACGCTAATATCGGCTCCATCATGGGAATTGGTTATCCGGTCTGGACGGGCGGCATCTTGCAGTTTATCAACCAAACAGGCTTAGAGTCTTTTATTGAAAGGGCCGAAGCCTTGCATCAGCAATGCGGTGAGCGATACGAAGTCCCTCAACTGCTTAAAGATATGGCCCGAGACAATTTGACGTTCAAAGACTAGCTAAATCTATATCAACCAGTTTGTGAGGTTTTGGGCCTCACAAGCTTTGAATAATTCTAAGAAAGGTAGAAAAAGATGATTAAACGAACAGTATTTGAATCTGAACAAGAAATGTTTCGCGATGCGTTTAAGAAGTTCCTTGAAGCTGAAGCTGTGCCTCACCACGAGCAATGGGAGAAAGACGGTCAGGTATCTCGTGAACTATGGAAGAAGGCTGGTGAACACGGCTTTTTAAGCCCAACTGTCCCAGAAGCATACGGCGGTGTTGAAGGTGACTTTCGTTTCAATGCGGTGATCGATGAAGAAGTTGCTAATTACGGCTTAAGTGGTATCGGCTTTGGCTTGCACTCAGACATCGCGGTGCCTTACATCATGGCTTACGGTTCCGAAGAGCAAAAGCAAAAGTACCTGCCGGGTTGTGTTGATGGTTCAATTGTGACCGCGATTGCCATGACAGAGCCTGGCACCGGTTCTGACTTACAAGGTGTGAAAACCAATGCTGTGTTAGACGAGTCAGGCGAGTTCTATACACTCAATGGTTCTAAGACCTTTATCACTAATGGACAGTTAGCAGATTTAATTATCGTGGTGGCTAAAACTAACCCTGAAGCTGGCGCAAAAGGTACGAGCCTTCTGTTAGTTGAGGCAAACTCACCCGGCTTTGAAAAAGGCACCAATCTTCATAAGATCGGTATGAAGGCACAGGATACGTCAGAGCTATTCTTCCAGGATGTAAAAGTCCCAAAAGAAAACGTGCTAGGTGCTGAAGGCATGGGCTTTATCTACCTTATGCAGGAGCTACCACAAGAGCGGCTATCGGTAGGCTTAAACGCGATCGCTAGTGCAGAGTCGATTCTTGAGCAAACAGTCGCATACGTTAAAGAGCGTAAAGCCTTCGGCCGTGAAATAGCATCGTTCCAGAACACCCAGTTTAAGCTTGCCGAAATGTCAGCAACCTTGACGATGGCGCGTGTATTTGTCGATAAATGCTTAGAGCTGCATATTAATAAGCAACTAGATGTGGTGACCGCAGCGAAGCTTAAATTATTGACTACCGAGATCCAGTGCGATGTGATTGACGAGTGTTTACAGCTACATGGTGGTTACGGCTACATGTGGGAGTATCCGGTTGCGCGCGCTTACGCAGATGCGCGTGTTCAGAAGATCTATGCTGGTACAAATGAAATCATGAAGTTGATTATCGGCCGCTCGATGGTCTAAAGGAAGTAGGGGTAAGTAATGTCACAACCACTCAAGGGAATTAAGATTCTCGACTTTACCACCTTATTACCGGGCCCTTATGCAACGCAATTGTTGGCAGATATGGGCGCAGAGGTTGTAAGAGTAGAGTCACCTACGCGACCCGATCTACTAAAGCTCTTGCCGCCAATGGTAGGTAAGGTTTCTGCCTCGCACGCCAGCGTTAATCGCAATAAGAAAACGATTGCTGTTGATTTAAAGCATGAGAGTGCAAAAGAGATCGTTCATAAGTTGGTGAGTGAGTTTGATATTGTGATTGAGCAATTCAGACCAGGTGTTATGGCGCGTCTAGGTCTGGATTATGAGGCCTTGGTAAAGTTTCAGTCTAAATTAATCTATTGCTCGATCACAGGCTATGGTCAAACAGGGCCCTTAAAAGATCGGGCAGGGCATGATATTAACTATTTGGCTTTGTCGGGCTTAGCCAGTTTCTCTGGCAGAAAAGAAACCGGTCCCACTTTATCTGCAACACAGGTTGCCGATATTGCAGGTGGTTCACATCATGCCGTAATGGCGATTCTTGCCGCAGTGATTGAACGTGCTTCTACTGGAAAAGGCCAGCACCTGGATATCAGTATGAGTGATGCGGCCTTGGCGCTGAACACGATGTTCGGCGCCAACGCGCTAGTCAGTGGCAAGGACCCAGCGTGTGGCGAAGAGATGCTCAACGGTGGTTTATTCTACGACTACTACCAGACGGCAGATGGCAAGTATATTTCGGTCGGTAGCCTGGAACCAAACTTCGCGATGGTTTTGCTATCTACCCTAGGTTTGACAGCTTACCAGAATAAGATTGCCGACCAACGAGCCGAAACCCA
>NZ_LWGA01000942.1:0-2750 GCF_001635235.1 Oleiphilus sp. HI0117
TTGTAGTTGGCCAGGGGAAACAGTTTAAATATGGCTGAGCAGTTTTTCGCGTTTTTACTCACAGTTTGGATGGAATCTTTATGAAATCATTGAGTTTAGCAGATCAGATTTTCTTATGGCTCGAGAAACGTCAGCAGCCAATGCATGTGGGTGGTTTGCACCTTTATCACTTTCCTGAAGATGCCGGCCCAAAATATGTGACAGAGCTTGCTGAGTATATGCGTTCCTTTCAGCAACCCATCGCGCCTTTTAATCAGCGTTTAAAATCTCGCTTCGGCCAATACCATTGGGAAGAAGATCTTCAGTTTGATCTAGAGCATCACTTTCGTCATAGCGCCTTACCAAAGCCAGGAAGAATTCGAGAACTACTCGCCTTGGTTTCGGTTAAGCATGGCGCCCTAATGGATCGAGAGCGACCAATGTGGGAAAGCCATTTGATTGAAGGTATTCGAGGTCGTCGTTTTGCGATGTACTTTAAAGCGCACCACTGTATGTTAGACGGTGTGGCGGCAATGCGGATGACAGCTAAGCTGTTATCAGAAGACCCTGAAGCTCGTGGTTTACCGCCTTTGTGGGCCTTGCCTCAAGTGAAGAAGATCCGTCCAGAAAATATTAATAATGCCAATATTGCGCAGAGTCTGGCAAATATCGTCGGTGAGGCCGGGAAGCAAATTTCTACGGTGCCGACGCTTATTAAAGAAGTGAGTCATGCTATAGGGCAGGCACGATCTAATCCAGATTATGTCTCTGTGTTTCAGGCGCCGAACAGTATTCTAAATAAGCCAATAACAGGCTCGCGTCGTTTTGCAGCGCAGTCATATCCAATAGAACGCTTTAAAACCTTGGCTAAGAAAATGGACGCCACACTGAATGATGTTGTGTTGGCTGTTTGCGGTAGTGCCTTACGTAATTATTTAATTAGTCAACATTCCTTACCCACTAAACCCTTAGTTGCGATGGTTCCAATGTCTATGCGCCGAGATGATAGTGCGGCGGGAAATCAAATTGCGATGATCCTTGCTAGCCTGGGAACCCATGTTGCTGACCCAGCTAAACGCTTGGAAATGGTAAAAAATTCGGTCAAAGATTCCAAAGAGCGATACTCACAGATGTCGCTTGAAGAAGCGATCAATTATACCGCTTTGACCTTGGCACCCGCTGGTTTGAATATGTTAACGGGTTTGTCGGAAAAACTTCAGGCATTCAACGTTGTTATTTCTAATGTACCAGGGCCAAAGAAAACACAGTATTGGAATGGTGCGCAGCTAGAGGGGATGTATCCCGTTTCAATACCTCTGGATCGTATTGCCTTGAATATTACTTTGGTCAGTTATGTAGATCAGTTAGAATTCGGCTTTACGGCTTGCCGCCGCACCTTGCCGTCTATGCAGCGTTTGCTGGATTATGTACAGAAGGGATTAGAGGAATTGGAAGTGGCCGCTGACATCTAAGATATTACCCTACTGACCATTTCGATTGGCAAGTAACAAACTTAACGACTAGTAGATATAGAGATATGACAAAGAAGACTGAAGATAAACCTCAATCGTTCGAGCAGAAAGTGAGCTATGGATTTGGATGGCAGTTTGGCCGTCAGATGCAAAAGAACCGCTTCGAGGGAATGGATATTGAAGCAACGATTCAGGCTTTGCGAGCATGCTTTAATGGTGAACCTTCGGCTTTGTCCGAAAGCGAACTCAACGAAGCCTATGACACGATTAAAGAAAAGCGCATGCAGTTCGAGAAAGATCGTACCGAGAAGTATCAGGATTTGTGCAAAACTTTCTTAGATGAAAATGCCAAGCGAGAAGGCGTACAAGTTACCGACTCAGGTCTACAGTACGAAATTCTGGAAAGTGCAGAGGGCGATAAGCCTAGTATTGATCAGACTGTACGCGTTCACTATCACGGCTCATTCATTGATGGCCAGGTTTTTGACAGCTCTATTACCCGAAATGAACCCGCTGAGTTTGCATTAGATCAGGTTATCCCCGGTTGGACGGAAGGTTTATCAATGATGCCTGTCGGCTCAAAGTGGCGCTTTGTAGTACCCTCTAAGCTAGCCTATGGTGAAATGGGCTCGCCGCCAGCAATACCGCCTAACGCGGTACTGGTATTCGATGTTCACCTGATGAATATTGTTAAGTAAGACTTGCCGTTTTTGCTACCAGGCACCTCGAAGAGCAATACTGCGTGGTGCCTGATTAAGGCCTAGGAAGCTTCTGCTTTCTCTGTATTTACAAAGTAATAGGAGGGCTGAGGGATGACAATTACGCAACTTACTGAACTATTAGGTTGGGCGGTTTTGATTAATCTTGCTTATCTGTCTCTGGCTAGTATCGCGGTGGTATTTTTCAAAGAGGCCATTACATCGATACACAGCAAGATGTTTGATCTTGAGGAAAAGCAACTGGCCCCTGTTTATCTTAGCTTTCTAAGCCAGTACAAAGTCATGACTTTGGTGTTTTTTGTTGCGCCCTACCTTGCGTTGAAGATTATGTGGCATTAGCTCTGCTTTGACCTGAGTAGCGCAGCCTACGGCTAGCGTGAAAACTTTAGAATATGGCCTTTGAACTGGCCCTCTAAATAGTCGGTATGCTCAGGCTTAAAGTGGCTTGAGCTAAAACCAAAGTCAATCATTCGTTTGCTGAGTTTGTTTTTTTTGCCGCGCCCAGGATCTACCAAAATGACCTCACTTGTTGGCTTGGAGTGTCTTTCAAAGAAATTAGCTAATAAGCTAATGTGTTCGT
>NZ_LWGA01000943.1:0-1759 GCF_001635235.1 Oleiphilus sp. HI0117
GGTAATTCCTCATATCACTGATGAAATCAAACGCCGCATCGTTGAAGGTGCTAACGGCTATGATGTCGCCTTGGTTGAAATTGGCGGCACAGTTGGGGATATCGAGTCGCAACCCTTTTTGGAAGCAGTGCGACAGTTAAAGATTGAAGTGGGCTCCCAGCGTGCGCTGTTTATGCACTTAACTCTAGTGCCTTATATTGCAACCGCAGGTGAGACCAAAACCAAGCCGACCCAGCATTCCGTAAAAGAAATGCGCTCTATCGGTATTCAGCCCGATATTCTGGTTTGTCGCTCTGATCACGAGATTGATGCATCATCTCGCCGCAAGATTGCTTTGTTTACCAACGTAGAAGAGCGCGCCGTTATCCCATTACAGGATGCAAACAGCATTTACCTGATTCCACGTATGCTGAATGAACATGGTTTGGATCAAATTGTCGTAGAACGATTTGGTCTGGAGTGTGATGAGGCCGATCTAACAGAGTGGGATTCAGTGGTTGAAGCTGAATCCAGTCCGGAAAACGAAGTAACCATTGCCATGGTAGGCAAGTACATGGAATTACTTGACGCTTATAAGTCTCTAATCGAGGCGCTTAAGCATGCAGGAATTCGTACGCGCACCAAGGTTAATATTGAGTATATTGATTCCGAGAGAATTATAGATGAAGGTACTGCCGTTCTAGAGTCAGTGGACGCAATTCTAGTGCCCGGTGGTTTTGGTAATCGTGGTGTTGAAGGTAAAATTCAGACAGTTAAGTTTGCGCGTGAAAACAAGGTTCCATATTTAGGTATTTGTTTAGGTATGCAGGTTGCTGTCATTGAATATGCTCGTCATGTCGCTGGTTTGGCTGATGCGCATAGTACTGAATTTGATAAAGGCTGCGAAAACCCGGTAGTAGGTTTGATCACTGAATGGAAAGATGCCAGCGGAGCTGTAGAGCAACGTGATGCGGGTTCAGACTTGGGCGGAACCATGCGCTTAGGTGCTCAGGAGTGTAATCTGGTTCAGGGTTCTAAGGCTTTCGAAAGTTATGGCAAGCCAGTGATCATTGAACGTCATCGTCACCGTTATGAAGTGAACAATAATATTCTGCCGCAATTAGAAGAGGCCGGTTTGATTGTTTCTGGTCGTTCAGCAGATAACTCATTAGTTGAAGTCGTTGAAGCACCGGATCATCCATGGTTTGTTGCCTGTCAGTTCCATCCGGAATTTACTTCAACGCCGCGAGACGGTCATGGTTTGTTTGAAGGTTTCATTTCTGCCGCATTCACAAATAAGTCTTCGTAAATAGAAGGGTATATAGATGAGTCAAAAAGTCATACAGGTCGGTGATGTAAAAATTTCTAATGATTTGCCATTTGTTTTGTTCGGCGGCATGAATGTATTAGAGTCCCGGGATCTTGCGATGCAGATTGCCGAGAAATATGTCGAGGTAACGACCAAGCTTGATATTCCTTATGTATTTAAAGCGTCTTTCGACAAAGCGAATCGCTCCTCTATTAACTCTTTTCGAGGCCCCGGCTTGGAAGAAGGCTTGCGTATTTTTGAAGAGGTAAAGAAAACCTTTAATGTGCCGGTCATTACCGATGTGCACGAGCCTGAGCAAGCAGCTCCGGTTGCTGAAGTTTGTGACATTATCCAATTGCCAGCTTTCTTGTCCCGTCAGACAGACCTGGTGGCAGCGATGGCCAAGACAAATGCCGTTATTAATATCAAGAAAGCCCAGTTCCTTGCGCCTCAGGAAATGAAACATATTTT
>NZ_LWGA01000944.1:0-1793 GCF_001635235.1 Oleiphilus sp. HI0117
GAGTTTGCGAGATTTGAAATAGCGGAGGACGCTTCGTTTAAGCTGCTAATCGCAGTTTCATTAATATCAGACATTTACACCTACCTAGTAAAGCGGGGTTATAAGGGCTTGGGAGTGGGTGATACAAACGATACCACTAATTATGTCTGTATTATAAACGGTTTTACAAAGAGTAAAATGGCTTTTGTCTTAAATGAAATTTAGGTGCAACAGGTTTAACTTGGGTGAGGGTTGGCAGCGCAATGTGATTGAGGTGCGCTGCCAAAAGAAGGAGCAGGTTAAAAATTGTATCGCAGGCCGATATTACCTAGAATCAGTTCTTTATCTTCTATTAAGGGGCTGGTTTCTATTTCGCCTGAAAATTTCTCTATGGCAAGGTAGCCCGTCGCGGTTAGTTTGTCAGATATGCTGTATTCGACGGTAAGGTCGAACCCGACATGTCCACTATTTCCAGGCTCATATTGAGGTCTGGTAATAGTTTGATAATAATCGATATTGGCGTCATCTTCGCCAGCACCATATTTTTCAATAACATCCTCTTCCGCTAACCTATTTTCAGCTTCGGTTACTTGATAATAGTATGAGTTGTATTTCGTACCATAATGCTTAATAAACATGCGAGGTGTGATTGTCCAATTCCCAGTGTCTGGGAAAGGACGAGACCAGCTAATTGAAGATCGTGGGCCAGAATAGGTGCTGATGACATCGTGAAAAGCCTTAATCTCAACAAGTCCAACACGGGAAAAGAAACGGAAGATAAAGCCAGCCTCAATAGACCTATCCCTATTTTCATCAATGCCCCAGTACAACTCTTCCATATCAGCGCTAATATTCTCAAGATCCAAAAATGTTCGTCCCGATGTTACCGCAAGGCCAAACATAATACGCTTATGCCTGAATAACTCGAAGCCAACTAGTGGCTCATCATGATTGTTATAGCCGAACAAATTTCCCCACTGAAAACTGAAAGTCGGTAAAAAGGAGTAGGTGCCATCATGTCCTATATAGGGTGCCGACCCAAATGTAATGCCGGGGCCGATAGAAAGATGGTCTTCATAGACTGGAACCGGCTCTTGTACCCTTGCTTGAGTTGCGGACGAGCAAAGCACCAAAGACAGTGTTATTGCAGCCAATGATAAGAGTTTACGAGAGTTGAATTCCATAGTGATAAATTACCTGGGTAGTTCCATGTGTGATTAATTACTTAATTTCCAAGCGTTCAGAGAATGCTGAGTCCTTGAATATTTCTGTATTCTATATCTTATTGAATTTAAACGATGAGATCTGGATAACATCATTCGTGATATTTCTGAATAATGCTAACCCTTATTAGCCGGCTAGGTCATATTGAGTGAGGTTATTGCTTTCGATCATGATGCGAACTTTCTCAATATAACGCTCAGCTTGTTCGGAGTAAGGGGAAAGTCCGGGCAGTAGATCTAGGCTGCTCATGTCTTGCTTGCTTGTGCTGCTGAACTTAGCGCGTAGTTTCCTGAATTCATCATATGCCGAGAAGCTATTTAGGTTCATCAGATAGGCCCTGATGGATTCATTTATAGTCTCGAATTGAGCTACCTCATGTTGTTGGTTCTCATTCCTGAATTTAGGTACAAGACCGCATCCTTTTTTAAAGCACCAGTGGCCAAATAGGTTGTTTCCTTGCTTAGCGAAACGACTGGTCCCCCAGCCAGACTCAATGGCCGCTTGTGCCAGTACCATAGAAGCAGGGACGGTATCAACACGCTCTAGCAGTCTGCCAAGTGTCTGACTTGGGTTGGTAGTTGGCACAACCT
>NZ_LWGA01000945.1:0-6283 GCF_001635235.1 Oleiphilus sp. HI0117
GCTGGCGAGGCTTTGGACTGGTCTGTTGAGGTCAGTTTGCATTTTGATAGAGACTATGGAAATTGGCGCTATCAACTTGATCACTTGCTTGTGAATGACACCGAGGTCGAAATTACCGATACGATAGGCGAGGTCATTGATATTTCAGGTGGTTACTATAATGGTTCAGGTTATGTCGTAATTAGGACTAACGAAACGGAATCTTGGAATTATGCTTTAGGCACTGAGGGTGACGATCTAATTTTCGGCACGGATGATGTCGCAATGTTTGATGAACTTGAAGGCGGTGCCGGGAATGATCAGCTATATGGCAAAGCAAATAATGACATTCTTCGAGGCGGAGAGGGTCATGACGTTCTATCCGGGGGCGCAGGTGATGATGAACTTTATGGTGGAGACGGCCAAGATACCCTGATTAGTGGCAAAGGGAATGATCGTCTAATGGGCGGCTTTGGGGGCGATGTATATCGTATCTACGCAGGTTCTGGAGTATCTCGTATTTCTGATTTTTCAGAAGACTTTAACATCATTGAAATAGCGAATGATTTAAGCGCACAAAATGCTGCGCTTCACCAAAGTGGTGATGATTTAATGATCTCTTTTGAAACGGGTGAGAATGTCATTGTCTCGAACTATTTCGACTCAGGAATCCCAAGTGGCGTAATTGATGAAATACGCTTTGCCGATAATACTGTCTGGGAATCTGCGTATGTTCAGGCAAACGTTGAAGACCTTCCGCTCTCATACGATGGGCAAGCTCCAGCAGGATTTAACGTTGTAGATCAACCTAACGGGAGTGGCGATTATATCGGTACGAATGATGACGATTTTATTGAAGGTACTGGAGACCAAGAAGTCGTTTATGGGTCTTGGGGGCGAGATATCATCGTTGGCTTTGGTGGTTCTGATGAGTTAGTGGGTAGTAGTGGTGGCGATTTGATAATCGGTGACGGTTTGCTATTTGGTAACGAAGGGGATGACATTTTGGAGTCGAGAAATATGAGCAACGACAATTATGATGGTCGTGCTTTTATGTTTGGCGGTGATGGTGATGATACCTATCGTGTCGGTATAAACAGCGTAAACACCTTTATCTACAACGGCTCTGAAGCGGGTCATTATGGCGCTAGCTTTTCAGGGGGGCCAGGTGGAAGCGCAAGTGACTTTGATGTACTGGAGTTTATGGAAGGCATCTCTCCCGACGATATTAATTTTTATGCTAATGGTTATGGTCTCGAATTAGAAATCGGAAATAATGGCTATGTCGTCACGTTGGCAGATTATTTTGAACCTTTGACATACCAAGGGAAGGGCATAGGTGAAACCGCACCCGTTGACGAAATTCGTTTTGCTGACGGGACAGTTTGGAATCAAAACGACATCACAGACATGTTGGCTAACGCTCCGGTTGATCAAGATATTGAGGGAACTAGTCAGGCTGATACACTTTTAGGTGGTGCTGGTGATGACTGGATCGCAGGTTTTGAAGGCGATGATACTCTGTATGGTGAAGGTGGCGACGATATCTTAGTTGGCGGTGCTGGGAACGATACTTTGTACGGCGGTTCGGGTGAAGATGACTATGATTTCGACCCTGGTTTTGGTCAAGATGTCATTTACAATACTGGAAGCGACTATAATGAGATATGGCTTTACCAGGTTAATGAGTCGGATGTGGCTTATGCAAAGCAAGGCAATGACCTCGTGGTTTCTATTATCGGAACGTCTGATCAGATAACCGTTAAAGACTGGTATGAGTCACCGGAACGAAAAGTAGTAGTGTATTTCGATGATTTGGATATCACACATTCAATCGATCATATTGAGTCATTAGCGACTGACGAGAGTAGTTCGAGCAATAGCGAACCTACCGCTCTAGCGGATACAGCAAACACCGAGGAAGATACTTCCATTATCATTGATGTGTTAGCCAATGACAGCGATATCGATGGTGATAGTCTGAGCATTAGCTCTGCTTCAGCCTCGTATGGTTCGGTTCTCATCAATGGTGATGGAACGCTGAACTACACACCTAATGCCGATTTCAATGGTTTAGATAGCATCAGCTATGAAGTCTCAGATGGTAACGGTAGCACGGCGACCTCATCGGTATTCGTCACGGTTAACCCCGAAAACGATGCGCCTGTTGCTGTATTCGATACGGCTGCAACGCAGGAAGATACGTCAGTCACGATTGATGTGTTAGCGAATGACAGCGATATCGATGGTGATAGTTTGAGCGTTAGCTCTGCATCAGCGGTAAGTGGTGCTGTTGTAATTAATGGCGATGGAACGCTGAGCTACTCGCCTAATGCAGATTTCAATGGTTTAGATAGCATCAGCTATGAAATCTCAGACGGTAACGGTGGCACCATGACCTCGTCAGTCTCTGTCACAGTGAACCCTGAAAATGATGCGCCTGTTGCTGTTGCAGATGCGGCAGCAACACAGGAGGATACGTCTGTCACCATTAATGTGTTAGCGAATGATGGTGATATCGACGGAGATAGTTTGAGCATTAGCTCTGCATCAGCGTCAAATGGTGCTGTTGTGATTAATGGCGATGGCACACTGAACTATACACCTAATGCAGATTTCAACGGCTTAGATAGCATTAGCTATGAAATCTCAGACGGTAACGGTGGCACGGGGGCCTCGTCGGTATCCGTCACGGTTAACCCCGAAAATGATGTACCAGTTGCTGTAGTCGATACCGCTGTAACGCAGGAAGATGCTTCTGTCACCATTGATGTGTTAGCGAATGATGGCGATATCGACGGAGATAGTTTGAGCATTAGCTCAGCATCAGCGTCAAACGGTGCAGTTGCGATAAATGGCGATGGCACACTAAGTTATGCGCCAAATTCAGACTTTAATGGTCTTGATAGCATTAGCTATGAGGTCTCAGACGGTAACGGTGGCACGGCGACCTCATCGGTATCCGTCACGGTCAATCCTGAAAATGATGCGCCGGTATCAATATCTGATACAGCTGTTACTGATGAAGATACGGCAGTTGTTATCGATGTTCTTGTGAACGATAGAGATATTGATGGTGATAGTTTATCTGTTGTGGCTGCTGCGGCGATTAGCGGTGTCGTAGCTATCAATGGTGATGGAACTATCTCATATACGCCTAGCGCTAATTTCGTAGGAGAAGATTCAATCACCTACGAAGTTTCGGACGGTAATGGTGGAGTCGCCAATTCAACCGTCGCAGTAACTGTAAACTCAACTGAGGATGATCCAATTACTATTGTTGGAACTGGTGCTGCAGAAACTTTAGAGGGTGGAAATAATAACGATAACCTCGCAGCCAAAGGTGGAAAGGACGTTCTATATGGATATGAAGGCAACGACACGCTACACGGTGGTGGCGGTGCCGACTCTCTATATGGCGGCTTGGGAGCAGATACACTAAAAGGTGCTAATGGCTCTGATAAGCTTTACGGGAATGAAGGTAACGATTTGTTGGTGGGTGGTAAAGGCCATGATACCTATTACTACCAAACTGGTGATGGCTATGATCGTATTAATAACGCTTCAAATAACTTCGCGACTGATACTGACAAACTTAGTTTGGAAAGTGTAGGTGATGTCGATGATGTATGGTTCAAAAAGACGAACAACCATCTCGATATTTATGTGCTGGGAAGTGAAGACCACGTTCGAGTTAATAACTGGTACAAGGCAGATAAGTTTAAGCTGGATTCAATTGAGGCGGGTGGCCAAGCCATTGATGCTATTAATATTGAACAGCTTGTAAGTGCGATGGCTTCGTTCGGAGCTCCTTCAGGAGGCAGCATATCGCTGAATTCTGATGAGCAAAACCAAGTCGATACAGCAATAGCGACGGCTTGGGCCTAGAGGCTACATAAAGGGCCTTCGGGCCCTTAAAAACTTTCTCAACTCTTCGGCAAAATAACCACAACCCTAAGCCCCTTAACCTCCCGATTACTCAACTCAATCACACCATTGTGCTTCTTAATAATTTGCGAGCTAATAGCGAGACCTAATCCAAAGCCTCCCGTGCCTCGGTTACGGCTTTTGTCAGCTCGGTAGAAGGGTTTGAGGATAGATTTGAGTTCTTCTTCTGGAATGCCTGGGCCTTCGTCCAAAATCTCTATATGAAGATTGCCAGAGCCCTCATAGAGCTTGAGCTCGATGTTGGCATCGTTGGGACTGTATTTGATGGCGTTTGTTAGCAGGTTTTCAAATGCCCGGGTTAGCAAGGGCTCGTCACCTTTGATGAGCGCATCGCTTTGCAAATCGGTTTTTAGTGTCAGGTTTTTTTCTTTTAGTTCTAGCTCTGCGTCATCGGTAATGCGGCCCAAGAGTTGTGACAGGGACAGGCTCTCCATCTGCGTCAATTGCTGGTTGTCAGTTTGCATTAAGGTGAGCAGTTGGTTGATAAGTTCTTCAATACATTGGTTCTGGTGTTCGATTTTGTCTAACAACTTGCCTGGGTCATCAACTGATCTGGCGAGTTCAATCGCGAGTTTTTGTCGAGTGAGTGGGGTTCTTATTTCGTGCGAAATATCACGAAAAAGTTGCTGCTGACTGCTGATTAAGTCAGATACTTTATCAGCCATTTGGTCGAATGCGGTGGCGAGTTGCCCTAGTTCATCTTTGCGTTTGCCAACATCCTGACTGACGCGAATGTCGAGCTTTCCTTGGGATATCTCAAGGCTGGCTTGATGTAACACGCGAATAGGCTTGGCGATAGAGCGTGCTATCCACAATGAACCTAATAATATGATGATACAAGATGCCAGTAGACGATAGCCGTGCAAAGACTCTGGGTTGAAGCGGGACTGTATATAGCGCGAAGGCATGACTCGCAAGATATAACTTTGCCCGTTTGGTGACGATATTTGTTGGTCGGCCAAATTTAGCAAGTGTGTTCGATAGGGTTTGTCATCGTGATCGTGATGCTCATCATCATCGTCATCATGATACCTTGGCTTTCGGTGTGGAATTACCGGCGTCTCGTCAGTATGTAATAACACTACGCGTATGCCTTCGCGGCGGGCTAGTTTTCGGTACCAGCGTTTTAGGGCTTTGCCTCCTTGCTGCTCGTATACCTCTATTGCTTCGGGTGCGAGTGAGCGCATCTTGTCTTTTACTTGCTCGACCTTGAATTCATTGACGACGATTTCTTTGGTGATCCAGATATTGGCGAGAATGGTCGCAAAGGTGGTTAGCCAGAAGATCAGAATAATCTTCCAAAACAAGCGATGTTTAAAGATGGATTGAGTCATGCTTAACGCGTCTCCACCTGACCTTGGAATAAATAACCACTGCCACGAATGGTTTTGATGTGTTCGCTATCGAGTTTCTTACGCAGGTTACTCATATGCATATCAATGGCCCGATCATAGAGTGTTAGCTTTCGCCCTAAAGCAAGCTCGGTTAGCTCGGCTTTGGTCATAATTTCATTGGCGTTGCGCATCAGTGCGTGCAGAATATTGAATTCACTGCTGGTAAGTTCTATTTCTTCACCCTCAATTAGGGCTTCACGCGTTTTTAGTTTTAGCTTGATTTTGTCTGAAACCAGCTCACTAGCCTGGTTTGTTGTCTGGCCTTGGTCGATCTCCACGCGTCTTAGCAATGCTTTGATTCGCGCCACCAACTCTCGTGGGTTAAATGGCTTGGGAAGGTAGTCGTCGGCGCCCATCTCAAAGCCTATGATTCTGTCTAGCTCATCACCTTTTGCGGTGAGCATTAATATTGGGCTAGTGATTTGGCCGCGTATATCACGCAACACGCTTAAACCATCTTTGTTAGGCAGCATGATGTCGAGAATGATAACGTCGTAGTGACTTTTTAAAGCCAAGCGTTCACCTTCGACGCCATCGAATGCCGTGGTCATGGTGAAACCTTCTTGTACTAGCAGGCTACTTAGAAGCTCACTGATCTCGGTATCATCTTCAATGAGTAATATATTGGCACTCATATCAAACCTTTATTGATTTACGGAATTGTTTGAAGTCTAGCATAGGCTTTTTACCTTCTATTTAATCTTTACAGAGACTTTACGTTTACTAGACCCCGATTTACATAGCAATGAATACAATGATTATCAGTCGATAACAAATCGATTAAAAAAATCATTGAGAGGAAGAAATCATGAGTAATCGTCTATTTACTAAGAAGAAGTTATTAGGTTTGAGTTTAGCGATGGTCATCGCAGGGTCTGCAGCGGTTGCGACAGCAGGGCCGCACTATAAAGAGCATGGCATGAACCACAAAATGGAAAGAATGCTCAAGCGCCTTGACTTAA
>NZ_LWGA01000946.1:0-1564 GCF_001635235.1 Oleiphilus sp. HI0117
TCAAGCACTCGCATTAACCTTCCTTGATCATCTAACAAATAGACAAAAGCACTATGATCAACTGTATAGCTATTGCCTTCACCTGCCTTTTCACGACCTGAACGGAAAAAAGTTCCGTAAGCTGAGCTAACCGAAGTAATTTGTTCAACACTCCCACTTAAAGGAATAATATTTGGATGGAAGAATCCGGTGTATTCTTTTAAACGCTTATCATCATCACGATGCGGATCAACCGTTATAAACAATGCGGGGACATCCTTAAAGTCTTCATGACTGCTCAATACATCTCGTATCTTTGACAAACCAACAGGGCATACATCAGGACAGTAAGTGTAGCCGAAATAAAGAATGACAGGATGGCCGCGCAATTGGCCCAGGCTAAATGCTTTACCCTCGTGCAGTAAGTCAAAGTCCCCCGCTTTAAGGTATTTAGCTTTTATATCCCGTTCTATATCTGAAGACATAAAACGCATTGCAAGCACAATAATTGCGATAGAAATGCCGACAAGAAGAATTGTGAAAGGAAGCCTATTTACCATAGCTTAGAGCCCATGCTGAGAAGTCTTAAGATCAAAATCTAAACGAATCGTTTTCCCCTGAAACTCAAAGTTGACAACTAAGCGCCATACCATCTCAGC
The DNA here is from genome assembly GCF_001635235.1 of Oleiphilus sp. HI0117. NCBI lineage: Bacteria > Pseudomonadati > Pseudomonadota > Gammaproteobacteria > Oceanospirillales > Oleiphilaceae > Oleiphilus > Oleiphilus sp. HI0117. The sequence continues at coordinate 639 of NZ_LWGA01000946.1, forward strand.
ATCGACCGTACATATTGGAATCATTCCACTTAATAAAAATTCGTTAGCCAACTCAGCTTTGGAGGATAAGAAGTGTTGCCCCATATCCATATCTCGCCCTTCAACCCAAGCAACAAGGTTTGAGAGTTCTGCTCCAGCATTGTTCATTGTATGAAACTTCAACTGGAAACGTTCTAGGGCTTTAATTTCACTAGGACTTACTTGAAGTCTAAGCTCCAAGTCATTGAATAGGTGCAAACGACAGTCATCGGCACTAATATCGCAATCGGAACTAAAATTATAATCAGGCTTTTGGTGCTCGTTGGGTGCACTTTTGTCATACAAGGCAAAAAGAATTAGGCCTAAAAAAACAAGACAAACAAGCAGCGCACCCGTCACATAATCTTTCAGCTTAGCCACCCGGGGCTCCCGCAGTCGAAGAGCTATCTAAGCTACCCTCTGTCGACGCGGCTCTGTCATTTTCGAACCTTCTCAAAATCTGTTCAATTGCAACCAGTTCATCATTAATCTTTAACTTGTCATGCTTAGAGGCAAAACTAAACTCAACACCGTAATTAAATCGGCTATGGTGCTTTTCTTTATATCGAACAAGCCCTTTAAGCAAAGGCAACTCAACTTCTACATCCTCTTTTAACAACTTTAGGGATAGAACTACTTCGTCCCCTAAGTGATAGACCTCGTCAGTCTGAATCCCCATGCCATAACGACTGAAGTCAAAAGGTACAACAGGTATCCATTCCTTTTTAAAAAGGCTTCGTTTAATGTAAACACTAGATTCCAAACGCAACCAATTATGCCGTTCTGTCCGTCGGCGCTCATTTGCCATTATTATTTTCTCATTGATTTGATAGTTGTATCTTATAGGTTACACGGCGCCCTTCGACCTTAACGCCTTCCACAGAATAAGAACTGCTAACCGGTATATT
>NZ_LWGA01000947.1:0-910 GCF_001635235.1 Oleiphilus sp. HI0117
TTAGATTCAGCGGCAAAGCACTCGAATTCTTTGGCATTTGGATCGTCAATATAGCTCTCACCATCGTTACGCTGGGCATTTATTCGGCCTGGGCGAAAGTTAGAACACACCGCTATTTTTATGGCAATACTCAGCTTGACGACAGCGCCTTTCAATATTTGGCAAAGCCTGAACAGATTCTAAAAGGGCGAATTTTTGCATCCATATTATTCGGCATTTATTACGCAATAAATTCCTATAATGGCGTTTGGGGTTTGTATGCCGCTGCAGCAGTGACAGTTTTAGTGCCTGCAATCATTGTTCTTTCTATGTCGTTCAGGCTCCGCCACACAGCTTATCGTGGTATTACCTTCCGCTTTGAACGAAACTTCAAGCAAGCTTATTTATTTTATGGCCTACCGGTATTTTTGTTCCTGGCTCTGCTTGTTAGCTCAATATATTTTTCTGTGCCCAGTGAGGTATGGGAATACTCGGAAGTCCCGATTTCTGAGGAGATGCCAGCTGATGAAACGACAGAGATACCTGCCGTAGGAGAAGAAGCAAAAATAGATATTGAGGAAGAGTTTAATATGCCTTGGGGGCTTGCTGCTTTGTTCCCATTGTTTATCTTGGGCTTTCCCTTCTGGCAATACTTAAAAGCTATTTTCCTTGTAAATAACGCTCGCTATGGCACCTCACCATTCAGCTATGGCGCTGGCGCAAAAAGCTTCTATCTTATGTATTTAAAGGCCTCCGGTGTTTTTATCTTAGCGATATCTATTGTACTTTGGACTTTATCCCAGCTAGACCTTATGAATTTTACAAGTGAAGAAACAGCACCGTCTTTTTCAAACCTCATTTTAATTCAGCTGGTATTCTTTACTGTTTATTTATGGATCTTTGCCTACCTTCAAACCAAGCGCCAAAACTT
>NZ_LWGA01000948.1:0-7173 GCF_001635235.1 Oleiphilus sp. HI0117
GAGACATATTGGAACCTGTTTCTAAATTAATAAGTTTGAATTTGTTTAAATGCGGCGCTTAGCGCCAGCGCAGCTTGGTAGATATCTGCCTGGCCAAAGAGACTATTAATGACCGCAATATTATGAGGAGGAGTATCTCTGAAGCGAGCAATATTGTCTATGCTAATACCCCCAATGGCTAGTACGGGAATACTCAATTGCAGTGCTTGCTTGAATGTTTCCAGGCTACATGGAGGCGCTTCTGGCTTAGTTTGTGATTCAAAAAAACGACCAAAAGCACAGTATGATGCGCCTTGGTTAATACAGTCCTGAGCATATTGCAGGTCACTATGGCAGGTAACGCCAATGATCTTTTTGTCGCCGAGTGCTTGCCGTGCTTCGCTTAAGTGGCCGTCAGATTTTCCAAGATGCAGCCCATCTGCATCGCTGTCGAGGGCCAGGGCCAGGCTGTCATTAATGATTAGTGCTGCCTGGTACTTATGGCACAAGGCTTTGAGTCGGAGTGCCTTGGCAAGCGCCTGATCTGGCTTTGATTGCTTATCCCGATATTGGATAACACGGCAGCCACCTTTAAGCGCACTTTCTACCCCGGTAAACAGAGACTCGCCAGGAAGCAAAGAAGGATCAGTAATGCCGTATATGCCTTGCGGGAGTGTCGAGACCGGCATGTTAAAAGGGCTTCACAACAACAAGAATAACGATGCTAATAAGCAGTAATACCGGGAACTCATTAAACCAACGATAAAATACGTGGCTTCGGGTATTATTGTCGCTAGCAAACTGCTTGAGAATCTTGCCGCAATAGAAGTGATAGCCAACAAGAATCGCGACCAGTGTTAATTTGGCGTGTAACCAGCCACCGTGGAAGTAACCTTCTACATTATAGGAAATTAGCCAAAGCCCCAGCACAATCGTTGCAATCATCGAAGGGGTTCCAATGCCGCGGTATAGCTTTCGTTCCATAACTTTGAAACGCTCTAAGCTGGTTTGGTCTGTTGACTGAGCGTGGTAGACAAATAAGCGGGGCAAGTAAAATAAGGCGGCAAACCAGCATACAACAGCAACAATGTGAAAGCTTTTTACCCAAAGCATGTTTATTTCCTTTTGTATTGATAATAATTTTCGACTTCAGCGCGAGTGACGATACCCAGGACACGCGAAACGGTAGGAGCACTGGTTCTCTCGACATATAAGGCTTCAGTTTTAGTTTCTGTAAAGCGGTCAAGGGTTTCCTGAAGCGTGGCTTGAAAGTAGAGAGAGGCAATATCTTTTCGCTGTGCCGGGATTTCAAACAGGTCGATCAGGATGCGCTCCTTAATCGGGTGCTCCTCACCCTCGACCAGCTCCTGTTCGTTTTCCTCCAGGTAGTGCGCAAGATCGACCGTGGGAAGAAGCGAAACTGGTTTACCATCGCTGTTATTGATTAGTATCCATTTAGGCTCCTGGCGCAAAATTTCCTTGGCTTCCTCGTAAACTATATGCCGTTTCGTCGGACTAAATTGTCGGGTCATAATGGCGCCAACACTGACGCGGCGAAGTGCCTGAATAACCGGGCTATTGTGATAATCGAGACCTTGTTCCTTCAATATACTCAGGAAAATAGACTGCTGCTTGAACACTTCACTTGCAACCATACTGGATACAACAATGATCAACATTCCCGGCATGATTATATTGGGGTTTTGCGTAAGTTCTAATAAGGCTAATAGTGCGGCCAAGGGAGCTTGTAGCGCGGAACCCATCATCGCACCCATACCCAACATAGCGTAGAAGCCAGCTGAGGAGGCGGTTTCAGGCATAATCCATTCAGCGATTAGGCCAAATACGCCGCCAACGGTTGCACCAATAAAGAGAATTGGGCCCACAAGTCCACTTGGCATCCCCAAGCCAATGCTAATGCCCGTTACCACAATTTTTACCACGGCGATGCAGCACAGTAGAAGCAAACCAAACTCGCCCAAAAGCGTTTGGTTTACAGTGTCATAGCCTACCCCCATTATCTCGGGCACAAATGCTGCCGCAACGGCGGTTAAGGCACCGGCAGCGGAGATCCGATAGAAAATATTGCTAGTGCTATTACGCAAGGTGAGCTTGATCAAGCCAACAAAGCAGGCTGAAACAATACCAATACCTATGCCACAGATAATGATATAGGGAATTTCCATCAGAGAGTTCATATACAGCTGGGGCACGAGGAAGGCAGGGTCTGCGCCATAGAAAACCTGAGAAATAATCGCTGCTGCAACCGAAGCCAGGATGACTGGCGTAAAACCGGCAATGCTATATTCCATCATCACGACTTCCATAGCGAAAATGACTCCGGCAATGGGGGTGTTGAAGGAAGCAGAAATGGCGGCAGCTGTGCCGCAACTAATTAAGGTCCGAATACTGTTGTTGGGTAGGTTTAGATAGCGACCTAGTAAGCTAGAAGCTGCTGCACCCAAATGTACGGCAGGTCCTTCTCGTCCGGCAGACTGGCCGCTCAAAATGGTTAACACGCCACCGACAAATTGGGTCATCATACTTTTAAACGAGATATAACCCTGATGATAATTGAGACGCTCCATCACTAGTGCGACGCCGACCTTACGCTGGCTAATCTTCAAACGATACCAGATGGTGCCGATTAACAGGGCGCCGCTAAGCGGCATCACCACCCGCATAAAGGTACTTAAGCCTTCAAAATTTTCCGGATCACCTTCAGGAAGAAAATAAGCAAGAGGGACTTCGATCATGAAGCGGAAAAGCAGGATGACACCAGCAGTTAAGGACCCGGCAATCAGGCCAAGAATTGCTAGCTGTGGCAAAGCATCGACACCAGAGAGCTGCTGTCTGAAAACGCGCTTATAGTTTTCGAAGTGTGTTTTTAGCGGCATAGTCCGGCTTTATGGTCTTAAAATCTAATATTCAGTACAGTGCTAGTTTATAGCAAAGTAGATAATATTCTAAGAGCTAGAGCCTGAATGTGTTGCCATAAATGCTGGCAAGTGATTTATTTTCTATCCGAACGATTTTTCACTTTCTGGTTTAGCTCATCAATAGTCGCTTTCATCTGGCTGTGTGCGTCTTCAAGTAAAGTGCCCAAATCTTTGTCTTCAGCCATATGCGTGTCGATAGGAGGTAGAATTCGGACAATGACTTCACCTGCATGCCATTTATTGAGATTGATATGTTTGGGGTAGGCACTGGCGCAAATAGGAACAATGGGAGCAGAGGCTTGTTGAGCCATATGGAAGGCGCCTTTTTTAAAGGGTAGCAGATCATTACCGCCGTTACGTGTGCCTTCGGCAAAGACCCAAATCGAAGTATTATTGTGTTTAAGCGCTTCGGTTGTTTCAGCCATGGTATTGATAGATTCACGACTTTTGGAACGGTCGATCATGATATTGCCGGCGAGCCAATAAACCTGGCCAAATAAAGGCAGATACTTAAGGCTCTTTTTACCGACGCTTACACAGCGCTTAGGAATGACACCGCCGTGAACAAAGAGGTCGAGGTTGCTTTGGTGATTGGCGATAACAACGCTGGGGGGCATATTATCCAATAGTTCTTTATTCTCTATCGTCATTTTTACGCCCAATAACTTCAAAGCTCCCCAGCTGAATAGTCGCCCGCATATTCTTGTGTTATCAGGGTTGAAGGGCCTAAAAAGACAGATGCAACTGCCGAGCAAAGCAACGCTAAAGAAGTAAGTGAGAACGAGTATTGTACGAATAGTAAGTAGCATGCTTGAGTCAGTTATGTCCGTAGGCGGCGATTATTATCGAGAGGATGAGTGCGTAAAACGATTATAGAGCGTTTTGTGTCACAGCTATATTGTTATACAAGCCATAAATTGTAATAAAATTGCCTTGCTTGGCATAGGGCTGGCTATAATTGCTTACAACCTTGCCGTTGATCTCGTGATATAATCGGCCGTTTTTTAAGATTCGAAATTTGGGGATATAAAGTGATAAAGGTAGGTATTGTAGGCGCGACTGGCTATACCGGTTCGGAGTTATTAAGATTATTGGTGCTTCATCCGAAGGTTGAAATTACTGTTGTTACCTCGCGTACTGAGAAAGGCCGCCCTGTTGCAGATATGTTTCCTCATGTTCGTGGCTACATCGACTTGCCTTTTACCGATCCTAGCGTAGACGAACTAGCTGGCTGTGATCTTATCTTCTTTGCAACGCCACACGGTGTGGCTCAGTCAATGATGTCTGAATTTATAGATTCCGGCTTGCGTACCATTGATCTTTCAGGTGACTTTCGTTTGAAAGATGTAGATGTATGGGAAAGTTGGTATGACCAGAAGCATGCCTGCCCTGAATTAATTCCTCAGGCTGCATATGGCCTGCCTGAAATCTATCGTGAACAAATTAAAGATGCCAAATTAGTTGCTTGCCCTGGGTGTTTTCCTACGGTTATTCAGTTGGGCTTTTTACCTTTAGTTGAGCAAGGCTTAGTCCAGGCGGATCGTCTCATTGCAGATGCTAAAACAGGCACCAGTGGTGCTGGGCGTGCAGCTAAAGTTGGTATGCTGTTATCGGAATGCGCTGATAGCTTTAAAGCTTACGGTGTTTCCGGGCATCGCCATTTACCCGAGATCCAGCAAATTTTGAGTGAAGCAAACGGATCGCCTGTTAATGTGACCTTTGTTCCTCATCTCGTGCCCATGATTAGAGGGATCGAAGCGACTTTGTATATACAACCTAAGCCTGATGCTGAATTAAGTCTGGAGCAGGCTCAAGCTATCTATGAAGAGCGCTATAAGGATGAGCCTTTTGTCGATGTGATGCCGCTAGGCTCTTTGCCAGAAACCCGTTCCGTTAAGGGGTCGAATATGTGCCGAATTGCACTGCACCAGCAACCTGGCAGTAATACAATTATTGTATTGTCGGTTATTGATAACCTGGTAAAAGGCTCTTCTGGCCAGGCGATTCAGAACATGAATCTTATGTTTGGTTTTGATGAGATGATGGGCTTACAGCAAGTGGCATTGATGCCCTAACACCTAGGTGAGATTGTACTAGAATGGTAAAACGGAAAGCTGAAGATCGTCTGATTGTAGTTAAGCACAAGCCAGGTATTAAATTAAAACGGCGGGTGATTTTTGCAATTGGCATTTTGGTCATGGGCGTCCTAAGTTTTCTTTTGGGCGATTACCAAATAAAACAGGCACACGAAAAGGTCGTTCAAGAATTAGCAAAAGTTGCACAAGAGTATGCTGCTTTAAAAGAGGAAGAAGTCGCTTTACGGCAGCAAGTCGCAAACCTTGAAAGCGGTCGGACGATTGATGACCTGGCAAAGCAGGAAATTCAGGAGACGATCAGGGATTACAAGGCTCGCGTGTCGCAGTTAGAAAAGGACTTGTCATTTTATCAAAATATTATGGCGCCTTCAGATAACTCGCGAGGCTTACAAGTACAGAAAGCCGAGATTCAGCTAGGTGCAACGGATAGGCGTTTTGACTACAAAATTGTCTTAGCGCAAGTGGCTGATAACAAGAGCTACGTATCCGGGAATGTTGCGATTAACGTGATAGGTATGCAGGGCGAAGAAGAAACTGTTCTAGCCTTAAGAGATATATCAGAGCAGCAAACGGCTTTGGGTATCAAGTTTAAATTCAAGTATTTTCAGGATATAGCCGGAGATCTGCTGCTACCGAAAGGTTTTGTGCCGACAGGTATCCAAGTGGTTGCTCAGTCGAAGGGAAAGAAAGCGTCTCGTATTGAACAGAGCTTCGATTGGCAGCAGTTAGTTGATCAAAAAATTTAGAGACTTTTGGGAGAATCATTATGTGGGGCAAGAGTAAACAAAAAGGGAAAGGGCGTCATAATAGTCCGAATATTCATTTTGATACTCTGGTATCAAGTAAAACCCAGATAGAGGGTGATCTTCAATTCTCTGGCGGTTTACATATCGATGGTTTAATTCGTGGCACCATCCGCGCTGAAGAAGACAGTGAAGCGATTGTTCGTATTAGCGATATTGGTGAAATAGACGGTGATGTGATTGCACCTCATATCATTGTTAACGGTACAGTCCATGGCGATGTTTATGCTTCGAAGCATATTGAGCTGGCCAAGAATGCGTCAATAAAAGGGAATGTTTATTATCATCTGATCGAAATGGCGATGGGTGCTGAGGTTAATGGTAACCTGGTTCACCATAAAGAGCCTGTATCAATTAAGAATCATGACTCAGGTGAAAGCACAGAGACTAAAGCCGCTGAGCAAGTTGCGCTAAAAGCCGTGTCGGGTTCAGATTCTAATAATGGCTAAATGAAATAGTTGACTGTTTTACTAGGTTAATTGGATAATGCTCTGTATAGAAGTATGACATTGTTTTAGTATTCTAATATTAGAATCAAATGCCGGAGAACCAATGAGCATTGTAGAAACTCATGTGCCAAGCCCGCTATTTTTTACCGACGCGGCGGCGAGTAAAGTTAAACAGCTGGTTGAGGAGGAAGAAAATCCTGCTCTTAAGCTACGCGTTTATGTGACTGGCGGTGGTTGCTCGGGTTTTCAATATGGCTTCACTTTTGATGAAGACCTTTCAGAAGATGATACGGTTGTTAGCAAGCAGGGTGTAGACCTGGTTGTCGACGCCATGAGTTATCAATACCTCGTCGGAGCGACAGTTGATTATACTGAAGGCCTAAAAGGTGCTCAGTTTTCTGTGACCAATCCGAATGCAGAAACAACCTGTGGTTGTGGTTCGAGCTTTAGTATTTAAGCGCTGAGCCTTCCTGATTTCAAAGTATTTTAGGGCTGCTTAGCTGCTCTAAAAGTACTTGAACGGCCTCTCTAAGATGCTTATCCAGGTCTTTTTTCCCACTAAAATTAAACTCCTCCACACAATCAGAAATTGAACGAGCTTGTAAAACCCGTCGAATCAGTACTTGTAGCGGGCGCTTGATTGAACTTTTTTTATTTTTTTGTTTGAAGCAAGATAAGGTCAAACTGATCAACTCGCTCATACATTCTTCGATGGCCAACTTATGGCTAGCAAAGCGTTGAAGTTGAGCAAGCTGCCTGCTGTCTAGCCTTAGCTCTACTGCTGGAATTTTCGCTTCTGTTAGCGCATCATACAGCGTATCGCTAGTGTGGTGTTGATATTGTCTACTGATACCACTGAGCAAATTTCTGGCATAGATACTTTCTAATAGAGCCAAATTTTCCTGTG
>NZ_LWGA01000949.1:0-4845 GCF_001635235.1 Oleiphilus sp. HI0117
AACCACTTAAACCCGGATGAGTTATCTCCTTTGTTGAGGCATCAGCTTAAGAGTGCGTTTTCGGTTGTTGCTGAAAGTCAGCGCTTGTTAAAAATGCGGTTTGGTCATGGTTCTATATAAGCTTCAATACTGGTTAAAAAAACGGAATTGGTATCGCCAGGCACAGCGAACGCCGATCGCAGAGCTTTATGCCCAGCCTTCCTTGTCGGGGGGGACGAAGGTGATAGATCAAGACTTTCTGGTAGTCGATTGTGAAATGAGTGGTTTGGACCCGAAGTCGAATGAATTGCTGAGCTTAGGTTGGGTGCGTGTAAAAAATGGCCGGATTGATTACGCAACACGAAAACATCTGCTGGTGCACTCCAAGCAAACGGTAGGAGAAAGCATTCAGATACATGGCTTATGTGATCAGCGATTGGCCGGTGCCTCGAGTGTGTCGATGGCTTTGGGCTTGTTAGCTAAGCATGCAGAAGGTGCAGTATTGGTGTTTCATCATGCTGTACTCGATATCGCCTTTATTCAACGTGCGGCATTCAACTGCTTTGCTTGCCCATTGCTGTTTTCTTATATCGATACCATGCAGATAGAGCAAGGGCGCTTGGCGCGAAGTGGTCAAAGTGCGCCTTTGCAGCTAGCATCTTGTAGGGACCGCTATGGTTTACCCGCTGCTTTTCAGCACAATGCAATGTTTGATGCCGTGGCAACCGCTGAGTTGTTTTTGGCGCAATATTCCCACTTAAAGTCGGCTAGAGGTCTTAGCCTGGAAGGTTTAGCGCCCAGAGTCAGCTAGCTTTTCCATATTTCAGCTACTTTCTGCGGGAGTAGCATCTATACTCTTGATATCAATGCTCAGGAGCCGTACATGTCTCACTTTGAAATCGACCCGATGCTGGCAAAGGTCGCCGAAAACCTTTCTCTTGCATGGGCTTATCTCGATGCCGACCTTAACTATCGTAAGGCAAGCTCTCGCTATGCCAAATCATTTCATCTATCTATAGAAGAGGTAGAAGATAAACCGCTGGTTGAAGTGATTGGTGAGAAGGCTTGTGCTCAGCTATCTCCCTACTTGGCAAGAGTGCTTAGCGGGGAAGAAGTTCGATTAGATAAAGACATTGAGCTAGACCTTAGAACCGGCATGATCTACAGACAAGCAACCTACCTTCCGCAAATTAGAGAAGGTAATGTTGTTGGCTTTTTCGTCTTTATGAATGACCTGACGGAAAACAACAAAGCAATTAATACACTTCGTCGTTTGCACCTCATTACTGCCGACAGTGAATTATCAGTTGAAGAAAAAATCCAGCGAGTTTTGGCCTTGGGAAAGCAGACTTTCGAGTTACCTTTGGCTTTGGTCAGTCATATTCATAATCAGCGATATGTCGTTAAGTATTCCGACACTCCGAATGGTGAAGTAAAACCTGGTGATGAATTTGAACTGGGCATTACTTACTGTATCCACACCCTTAATGCCAATGGACCAACAGGCTTTGATCATGTAGAGAAAAGCTGCATTAATACGCATCCTTGCTACGAGGCTTTTGGCCTGGAAAGTTATATTGGTGTGCCGCTAATCGTGTCAGGTGAACGCTTTGGTACGCTAAACTTTTCTGGTCCTGAAGCACATGCCAGACCCTTTAGTGATGACGAATTTGAACTCATTCGTTTATTTGCCCAATGGATAGGTAATGAACTGAGCAAACAGCTTGTTGCAGAAGATTTAGCACGTCAGAAGACTTTACTGGAGTCGATGAGTCAGCAGGCCAGAATTGGTGCATGGGAGTGGGACATGCTGGAAGACCGGCTTTACTGGTCACTCATGACAAAAGAAATTCACGAAGTACCCGAAGGCTTTGAACCTGATGTCTCTACAGCGATCAATTTTTATAAAGAAGGTAGAAGTAGAGAGCTAATTACCGCCGCGGTGAACAAAGGTATTGAAGAAGGCATTGCTTGGCAAGAAGAGCTGCAGCTGGTGACAGCTAAAGGCAATGAAATCTGGGTTTCTGCACTTGGCCAGTCAGAATTTAAAGACGGCAAGTGTGTACGCTTATTTGGCTCATTTCAAGATGTTGATAAAAAGGTAAAAGCCGAGCTGGAGTTAAAAGAAGCGAAGGAAAAAGCAGAACAGGCAGCGCATTCAAAAAGTGTCTTTCTAGCCAATATGAGCCATGAAATTCGTACGCCTATGAATGGTGTGCTAGGGATGCTGAGCGTATTGGATACAGAAAGCCTAGATGACTCTTCATCGCAAAAGGTGGCAATTGCTAAGAAGAGTGCAAGCTCTTTGCTTTCTTTACTCGACGACATTCTCGATTTTTCCAAGGTTGATGCAGGGCACCTTGTACTTGATGAAGGTGCGATAGATTTAAGGGAATTATTCGAATCTTTTGTCGATTCGGTGCGCTTCGATATAGAAGCCAAGGACTTAAAACTCGAATTGCACTTGGAAGGCTTCGAGCAAGCGTGGGTTAAAGCAGATGCAGGAAGAATCCGTCAGATTCTTAACAACTTAGTTGGTAATGCGATTAAGTTTACCTCAGAAGGTAGTATTACAATTAAGGCTAGTTTGGTGCAGCAGAAGGACAGAAAGATATTGCGTTGTGCCATTGTTGACTCGGGTATTGGTGTTGAAGCCGAGAAGCTTGAACAGCTCTTTAACCCTTTTACCCAAGCAGACTCAAGCACAACCAGAAAGTACGGTGGCACGGGTCTCTGGCTTGCGATTGTTAAACAGTTGAGTGAGTTGATGAAGGGAGGTGTATGGGTAGAAAGTACACCTGGCAAAGGCAGCACATTTCGATTTGGACTTAATCTGGGTGTTGCTGAGGCACCGGAAGTTTCCCTGAAAGGTGAGTCAGAGGGTTCGGGCATTAAACCTCATGCGGTGCAGATATTATTAGTTGAAGATAATGAAATTAACCAGCTGGTTGCCAAAGAATTGCTGTCCCATATGGGGTATCACATCGACGTGGCTGGCAATGGTGTAGAAGCTTTGGCTACTTTAAACAGTAGCGATAAAATATATGACCTGGTGTTAATGGATTGCCAGATGCCTGAAATGGATGGCTATGAAGCAAGTAAGAACATCCGCGAAGGCTTAGGCGGCGAGGCGTATAAAAATGTCCCAATTCTGGCGTTAACGGCCAACGCAATGAAAGGTGACAGGGAGAAGTGCCTGGCGGCCGGCATGACAGATTATGTGAGTAAACCAATTATAAGAGAAGATTTAGAAAGAACCTTACACAAATATGTCTAGGTGTTTGAAACACTCGACTTCCAATATTTAGCTGTAACGACTCGAAATAAAGGCGTTAGCAATAATTTTTATGTATAGAAGGGAATAGCTGAACAATCCCGCTCTGCGCTTGATAGTCTGCAACAATCCAAATCTGCTCGAAAGGGTGCCCTTCAGGAACATGGATTTTGTCTCTTAAGGCGATGATTTCTTCTGATGTCCATGCGGGGTGTGCATTTCGAATGATCAGCCATACGCGTTGGGACTTATAGTGCTTTTGGGCTTTATTCATCAGTATTCTATTCAGAGCGCTAAGCAGACGCTCATGCACGTTGGAACAGTTAGCCTGCTCGCGCAGTGCTTCACGTGTTTTATCCGTCAGGTCACGTTTCAATATCGCCATTGCTTCGGCTTCAGAGCCGTATAGGTGCGCAATTTCCAAATCGAGTCGAAGGCCTTCCAACTCGCAGGATACATCTGGCTTATTTGGTTTGTTGTGCCAAATATGCCGAATTTCTTGACCGTGTAGCCTTTCATAGTGACGCATAAAAAGCTTGGCAGCTTCATGTTCGAGGGCTATCTTCTCGTCGGCACTGCTTGAAAATTGTTGCATAAACTAATACCCGGTTAGGCAGTCTTACTGTGCCTAGATAGAGCGACTTTATGAGAGTAGCTTATAAAGTCTTGGGTAGGACTTCAATGCCCTACCTATAACTTCTAGGGAGTCGATACATTCAGCAATTAGGTAAAAGACAGCCTGCCATATTTAACTGGCTAAGCCGTGAAGCTTATGTTAATTTTCGCGCCCTTTTTATTTGTCCTTCTTCTAGTGGTATTAAAGGTGGTAGTGGAATGATTTCGGGTTTTGACTTTGGAACCTCAAACTGTGCAATAGGTATTCACGATAGTAATTTGAATAGCGTCCGTTTGCTCGAGCTAGAGCAAGGCAAGCGCTTTATGCCGTCGACTTTGTATGCTTTAGACCGGGAACTGATTAGTGAAAGTGTCGGCTTGTCTATTGCCACTGATGAGCTTAAGTCAGACTATATCGACCTGCGCAGTAACCACTTAGCTCGTGCTCAACATGTTCGTCGGGAGCAAGGTTTTGGTTCAGACGAAAGAATAGTCTATGTCGGCCATGAAGCCTTTGAAGAGTATTTACAATGGCCGGGAGAAGGCTACTTTGTAAAGTCCCCGAAGTCTTTTCTGGGTGCCAGCGGACTTCGTCCAGAAGCGGTTTTTCTATTTGAAGATATCGTTACGGCAATGATGCAATCTATTAAAGCGCGTGCGGAACAGACACTTGGCGATACGATATCGCATACTGTAATTGGTCGCCCTGTAAACTTTCAAGGTTTGGACGCCGAGCAGAGTAACCGTCAGGCCTTGGAAATTCTGCAAACCTCAGCAAAACGTGCTGGTTTTAAAGATGTTGAGTTTTTATTTGAGCCTATTGCCGCAGGCCTGAGTTTTGAACGTTCACTCGATGCAGATAAAACGGTTTTAGTTGTCGATATCGGTGGTGGAACGAGCGACTGTGCCATGGTTAGAATGGGGCCTTCTTACCGAGATAAGAGCGATCGATCAAAAGATTTTCTAGGGCATAGCGG
>NZ_LWGA01000950.1:0-1882 GCF_001635235.1 Oleiphilus sp. HI0117
GATCAGGACGGTATGAAAAACGGCTTCGACTTAGGCGTCACTAGGGCGATTACCGATGCTGTGTCTATTCCGGTTATAGCATCTGGCGGTGTGGGGAATTTACAGCACTTGGCAGATGGAGTTTTGGAAGGTGGCGCCGATGCTGTTCTGGCAGCAAGTATTTTTCATTTTGGAGAGTACAGCGTTCAAGAAGCCAAGGCACATATGGCCGATTGTGGTATTGAAATGCGCCTGTAGGTCTTAAGCGCGAGAAAGTTGTCTATTGTAGGCAGAGGGTTCAGGCGCACGATCAATTTCGTGCTAGCCCTCATGCGAGCCGTGGAAGGCGCTGCCTACAAAGCTTTTTAAATTCTATGCAACCTGATTAGATTCAGACTTGCTCTCAGGCTGGCAGTTGATCAGCATTAATGGTGCTTCGTTACCGTCTCTAAGAAAGCCTTCCACCACAAAGTCATCATTTTTACTTCTCATGATTCCATCTGCAGAGTCATCTCGACAAAATACTTTTTTGTTAAAGGTGATGATGTCGTTGATATTATCAAGACGTAAGGCTGTTACTTTGCCGCCAGTGCGCTCTACAAAAAGAATGATAGGACGGATGCTCGATAAGGCTCGCTCTTTGGTTAAATGGAACAGGTGGATCAATTCTGATAGCGTGGTTTGTCTTTCGGTGTTCAGAATCTTCATTGCTTCGTCGTGATCAGTCTGATTTAAGTTGAGTAAGGTTTCAGCTAAACCGTGTAACTTTTTATGGGGTTCATCAAAGCGCAGGAGGGCTTCTTTAAGCTCTTCAATATCTGTTTCGAACTGGTTGTACCACATGCCAAAAGCGCATTTGTTAGGGTCAAGCGCTTTAGTAAAGGGCGTGTTGTTTTTAAGTGATGACTCTAGTGCATCAAGCCAATCTCTATGTTGCTGCTCCATTTCGTTCAGTTTGGCAACCAGGTTGTTCATTAGGGTCTGGTGATTTTCAGAACCAATAAGCTGATTAAAATCGTACAGCTGAACAGTGTTGTTCTGGAAGGTAATCACTTCGTGATTAAACTCATCAAGCTCATTTACCTGAAGGTTTCTTTTCACGTCTTTCTCAATATAAAGTACTTGTTCCAGAGGGATGGCAAATGCGGCGTCAGCCGTCATAAAGGTAATCGCAGCAAGAGTGCCGTCGTGAAATAAGCTGTCTATATTTTTGCCGGACATGGTGATAAACCTCGGGTCTGAAATGTGTTCGCTATAATCCTTGAAAGTGCGGAGGCACCGCGCATATTTAGTATAGACCTGATAGAAAATCTGACCAGTAAAGATCGACTAAATAAATTATCACGAAAAATAACTGTTTATGGATCGGTAGGAAGAATTTATAGAGTGTCTTGATATTCTTGCGGAATTCTTTGCGGACTGTAGTTTGCGTGTTTTAAGGTGTCTGGCGTGGATGATTTACTTTGTGCTAGTCGAGGAACTTTGTTTCTTGCAGCAAAGATGTTTTGCATGCTCTGTCCAGGGTTTTGTATTTGCCAGATAGCGCTAGCAGAAGCGATACTGATACCTTTTTCGTCAAGCTTTGTCAGAGCCCAGCTCAAGTATTCAACTGTGACTTTGTGAGGGTGGGCGATTGCTATGGCTGTGCCATTCTTCTTTGCTAGTTCGACTAGCTTGATAAACTGAGCTTGAACAAATTTTCGGGTCTGAAAATGGTCAAGAAAAACATCTCGGCTTATGTTAGGGATTTGGTGTTCTGCGGCAATTTTGGCGGCAACCGAGTTGGCAGAGGTGCGACTATCCAAGAAAAAGAAGGGGTGCTGTTTAACCGTTTCCATTACCCACTCCATAACCTTGTTTTGAGTTGTCAACTGACTGCCCATATGGTTATTCAGGCCTACCA
>NZ_LWGA01000951.1:0-4779 GCF_001635235.1 Oleiphilus sp. HI0117
AGCGTCAGATAGATATTCTTGAAGATGGCGGCAGCATCACGCAAGAGACCCGCTTATACGATGGAGAGAAAGATATCTCCCGCTCCATGCGTAGCAAAGAAGAAGCAAACGATTACCGCTACTTCCCATGCCCTGACCTGCTTCCTGTCGAATTGTCTGACGAGTTTATTGATCAGATTAAAACTGAGATGCCAGAGCTTCCTGATGCACGAAAGGCAAGGTTCTGCGCCGAATACGGCTTATCAAGTTACGATGCAGGCTTGATCTCAGCACAGGCAGACCTTTCTCATTATTTCGAGACAGCCAGTAGCATTTCAGGTGACGCTAAGCTTTCTGCCAACTGGACAATGGGAGAGCTAAGCGCGCGACTCAACAGCGACAGCATCTCCTTAAAAGATTCTCCTATCAGTGCAGAGCAACTTGGGCAACTGGTGCTTAGAGTTAAAGACAACACTTTGTCGTCTTCAGGTGCAAAGAAAGTATTCAATACACTTTGGGAAAAATCTGGTGATGATGTTGACGCAATTATTGAATCACAAGGTCTAAAGCAGGTATCTGATACCGGTGCGCTAGAAGCATTGGTTGACGAAGTACTCGCTGGCATGGCTGATCAGATTGCACAGTATAAAGAGGCCGATGACAAAAAGCGTAAAAAGCTTATGGGCGGATTTATGGGGCCTTTAATGAAAGCCTCTAAAGGACAAGGAAACCCTAAACTGTTCAATCAGATTCTTGCCAAGAAACTTAATAGCTAGCTTTAATTTTTGACCTGAATAACAGTAGAAGTGAGAGTGCACCGCTCTCACTTTTTTATACTTTCGATACGAATCGCCAAGGTTAATTGTCAACAGTTTTTATTTTAAGACTGATACCGACTGATTAGTAATCAGGCTCATGAAACTTTCATAAAAATGCAGTATGATGCGCGAAATTTATGAAACCTTTCATTTTTATCGAAGAATAGGATATTCAATGACTATCAAAAATGCTTTCTACGCACAGTCAGGTGGCGTAACTGCCGTAATCAACGCTTCAGCTTGTGGCGTAATCGAAACAGCTCGCCAATTCCCAGACAAAATTGGTAAGGTTTACGCTGGACGTAACGGCATCATTGGAGCACTCCGTGAAGAGTTGATCGACACCAGTCTGGAAAGCATCGAAGATATCGCCGCACTAAAGCACACTCCAAGCGGTGCATTTGGTTCTTGCCGCTACAAACTGAAAAACCTTGATGAGAACAAGCGTGAATATGAACGTCTGATCGAAGTATTCAAAGCTCATGATATTGGGTACTTCTTCTATAATGGCGGCGGCGACTCTCAAGATACAGCTTATAAGGTTTCTCAACTAAGTGAAAAAATGGGTTACCCGATTACTTGTATCGGTGTGCCAAAAACCGTAGATAACGACCTTCCGTTCACTGATTGCTGCCCGGGCTTTGGTTCGGTTGCAAAATACGTCGCTATTTCTACTAAAGAAGCGGCAATGGACATCGCTTCTATGTGCGAGTCCTCAACTAAAGTATTTATTCTTGAGGTCATGGGCCGTCACGCAGGTTGGATCGCCGCAGCTGGTGGTTTGGCCGGCACCGAAGCGCACGAAGCACCACACGTTATTCTATTTCCAGAAATAGCCTTTGATAAACAGAAGTTTTTAGCACGTGTAGATGAAGCAGTAAAAAATTACGGTTACTGCGTTGTCGTGGCATCTGAAGGCGCTCAGTACGAAGATGGCCGCTTTGTAGCAGACGCAGGCGCAGTTGATGCGTTTGGTCATACCCAACTAGGTGGCGTCGCACCAACGCTTGCTAATATGGTTAAAGATGAATTTGGTTATAAATACCACTGGGCAGTTGCCGACTACCTTCAACGCGCAGCACGCCATATTTCCTCTTCAACGGATGTTGAGCAGGCCTATGCCATGGGCAAAGCAGCTGTTGATTTCGCTGTAAATGGTAAGAATGCAGTCATGCCAATTATCGTTCGCGAACAAGCCGCTCCATACAAGTGGTCTATCGGTGAAGCACCGCTTAGCCAGGTTGCTAACCAAGAAAAGAAAATGCCTATTCACTATATTTCAGATGATGGTTTCGGAATTACTGCTGAGTGTCGTGAATACCTAACTCCACTTGTTCAAGGCGAAGACTACCCGCCTTACGATGAGAACGGTATGCCGCGCTACGTTAAGCTTCAGAACAAGCTTATTGAAAAGAAGACAGGAAGTGAGTTCGAAGTTTAAAGCTTCGCAACACGCTTATCTAACTCAGAGACTCCGCCTACCCAAAGTTATGTAGGCGGCCCGTCTCGGGGCGCAGAACGGACATGCCGTTAGTTTCAGCCCTACGTATGCAGAGGGTTTCATCCTTCGCTAATGAATAGCCCCATAAAAACCTTGCCGCCAACAATCCTGGGCATCCAGGCCCATATGGATTAGCAAGCCTATCCCTATCCACCGAGTTGCTGGAAACAAAGCCATCAGAGCATAAACCGGAATCATAAATTCTTTATGTAGAGGGTGGAAACCAATACTGCATCGACCTGGGTCATAAATCGGTACCGCAAGTAAGTGATCAAGATCGACTAACATTGTCGCAACCAAAAGCAGATATATTTTTACCGTGAACTTAGAATCTCGTGTTTTGGCAAAGACTGCTGTTGCTACTAACAACGGTACGAGAAAGTGTAATGCGATATGAAGAATGATTTTCTCCCGATTATGTTTATACTGAACTTATCAAAAGCGCGGATGTTAAAGCATAGATATCGCTTTCGCGCTCCCAGCTAACTCCTGAAGGCTTTACCAATCAATGAACGAACAGTTTCCTGTATTAGAAGTTTCAAATCAAGAAAGCACAGCAATCGTTATTATCAATAGCGAACACTACGAAAACTGGGTAGCAAAGCAAGCCGAAAATATTAAGACCTGGTTGAACGCAAATAACTATGAGGGGAAAGGTGGAATCCTCATCCCGGATAGTGACGGCAGCGCACTGCAATGCATTTATGGAATGAGCCCTAAGAGTGACTACTTCATTGCTGGCGATCTAGCGCTACAAATTCCTGCGGCGCGCTACTCGCTGGATTGCAGTCAGTGCAGCGAGCTATTTGAAGACCAAACTGAGTTTGAAACTCAGTTCGCAATCACCTGGGCCCTCTCTTGTTACCGGTACACTGAATATAAAAAGAATGATAAGAGCCTGCCAACACTTTCTGTATCTTCAGAAGCAATACTCAACAAAGCACAGGCATTTTCTTCTTCAGTGTCATTAGTAAGAGATCTGATCAACACCCCAGCCAGTGACTTAATGCCTGAAGATATGGGTACCGTAGCTGAGCAGCTCGCAGAGCAATACGGTGCTAAGCTCGAACAGTTTGTTGGCGACCAACTACTTGAGCACAACTACCCTACCATTCATGCCGTTGGCAGAGCCAGTGTACATGAACCAAGGCTCATTGATCTTACTTGGGGTGACGAAGATGCCCCAAAAATAACACTGGTTGGCAAAGGAGTTTGCTTTGACAGCGGAGGCCTGGACCTCAAGCCCAGTAATGCTATGCGCCTTATGAAAAAAGACATGGGCGGCGCGGCGCACGTACTTGGGCTAGCAAAATTAATTATGGACCAAGCTCTTCCAATCAGATTACGTGTACTAATACCCGCAGTAGAGAATGCCGTATCTTCGAATGCTTTTCGTCCAGGTGATGTAATCACCACACGACAAGGAATTACTGTCGAAATTGACAACACTGACGCTGAAGGCCGCTTAGTCTTATGTGACGCATTGACCGAAGCAGATAGCGAAAACCCGGACATGATATTCGACTTTGCAACACTAACCGGCGCCTGCCGAGTTGCATTAGGAACAGAGTTACCCGGTTTTTTTTGCAATGACGAACAACTTGCATCTTCGTTGCAGGAGTGTGGAAAGAGCAGCCAAGACCTTGTGTGGCAACTCCCCCTACACAGCCCTTACCAGGACATGCTAAAAAGCGATATTGCTGACACCCTTAATAGCGCAGCCACGGGTTTTGGCGGCGCTATTACAGCAGCGCTTTACTTACAATTATTCGTGTCTGATGACACTCCATGGGTTCATTTTGATGTAATGGCCTGGAATAATCGAAAGCTTCCTGGGCGACCAACTGGCGGCGAAGCATTTGGTATTCGTGCAGTCTTCGACCTACTAGAGCAACGTTTCAACAAATAAAACAAATTAGCTATGTTACACATTCACCCTAACTATAAACTTATGAGAAGCCCAGTATGGCGAAGAAGCTAAAAAACGAAGCTCAACTCCTTAAAGAAGCAATTCGCATCGGCACCTTATATGCCGAAAAACGTGGCGTCGCAAAATTCGAAGCTGATGACTCTCAAGACGACAAAATCGAGTACATTTACCGCTTACTAGTACACGACAAGCAGCTTCAACCTCTTGCTAAGGATGATCTGACCTTGGTGAAAATGAAGCACAAAATTGTTATGTGGCTGTATAAGCAGTTACCCGAGGGACATCCGCTTAAATAATTTACTTTGAGCCATTGCTTTAGGCAATGGCTCAGACTATCTTATGCACTATTCACCTTCACGCCTGCCGTAGACAAACGTAAAAGCGAATCTACACTCAGCACGATGATCGTGTTGAACTCTTTTCAGTTGTAGATTCAACCATTAATTTCCAATGATTCAATCCAAGACACTGTAATGAGTTCGCCCAATAGCGTACACTTGTACTCAAACTTTAATTACTTGCACTGAGAGTCTAATGATTCGTTTTATTCG
>NZ_LWGA01000952.1:0-835 GCF_001635235.1 Oleiphilus sp. HI0117
GAAGCCGCCATTGCTCATGATCACAATATGACTTTCACCCGAGAGCTTAGACTTTACCTTATTGATTAAGTCATTAAGGGTATTGCCAAGCTCATGCTTAGTGCTTTGCTTGCTTGCCGTTTGAGCAATCAAGTCATCCAACCAAGTCATATCCGACAAGTCTGCCCAAACCACATGATTGGCCTCTTCAGCACTGGCTAATAGCGTCTGAGCATGAACACCCATCTTCATGGTATTTGAACGAGGTTCGATTAGCGCAATAATCATCTTATCCTGACCAACCTTATTACGCAAGCCAGCCAAGGTGGTTTGGATAGCCGTCGGGTGATGGGCGAAGTCATCATAAACATGTACATCATTAACCGAAGCCAACAACTGCATGCGTCGCTTCACACCACCAAAACAGGATAAGGCCTCGGCACCATGTTTTAGACTTACGCCAACATGGCGAGCAGCCAGCATTGCTGCAACACCGTTTTGAACATTATGGTCGCCAGTCATGTTCCAATCGACTTGTACGGTTTCATTTGCCAAGATCAGTTGAAATGAACTGCCTGACTCACTTAGCTTTTTCCAGATAGCTTTATCTGTTGTACTTTGATCATCAGAAAATACTTCCTGCTCAGACCAGCAACCTTTTTCGATTACCTGATCAATGGCCGTCACATTCTCTGGATAAATTACTCGCCCATTTTCTGGAATGGTTCGAATAACATGGTGAAATTGAGTCTGGATTGCAGCAAGATCAGCGAAGATGTCTGCATGATCGAACTCAAGGTTATTAACAATAAAAGTGCGAGGGCGATAATGGACAAATTTCGAACGCTTATCAAAG
>NZ_LWGA01000953.1:0-12257 GCF_001635235.1 Oleiphilus sp. HI0117
AAAATCAGCTACGTTTCTGAAAACTCGGGTTTAAATATACGGGACTATCGGGGCAAGGAGCTTCTGCAGTCTCTGATAGTTTTTCCACGGGAGGATCTGTTCCAGATTGATAAGGATGAGTTGCTCGACGTTATTATGGGAACCCTTTATATACAGGAGCGAAAGCAGACAAGGCTATTTATAAGAGAGGATATTTTTAGCCAGTTTGTCTCATGTTTGGCTTATGTCCCAAGAGAAATCTATAGCACGGATATTCGCCTTAAAATTCAGCGAATTTTACAAGATAGTTTAGGTGCTGCTGATACTGACTTTAATACATTTATATCTGAGTCAGTGCTTGCGCGAACCCATATTAACTTGCGTGTTGAACATTTTGACCGAAGTGCGTTTAACGTTGCTGACATTGAAGAGAAAATTGTTGCTGTAGCTCAGTCTTGGGAAGACGATCTAGAGCAATCTTTGTTTGATGCTTACGGCGAAGAGAAAGCAAATACTTATATCAACCGTTATAGATCCGCTTTTTCATCAAGTTATCGAGAAGAGTTTTCGCCTCGAAGAGCTGCGGTCGATATCGAGAATATAGAAAAGGTAAAAACTGAAAATACGATTGGTATGAGTTTTTATCGAACGATAGAAGAAAATGAAAAAGTCGTTCACTTTAAGCTTTTTCATGCTGATCAACCGATCCCATTGTCTGATGTCATGCCTATCTTCGAAAATATGGGGCTGAGAGTTATCGGTGAGAACCCTTACGAAAGTATTGATCGTGAAGGAGCTACGGTGTGGTTACATGATTTTATGTTGACGACAAGCGATCAGAAGCCAATTGATATTTCGAAGATTCGTGATAATTTCGAAGAGCTATTTATCAAAGTGTGGCAGGGAGACGCAGAGAATGACCGATTTAATAGGTTAATAATCAGTGCCTATATGAATTGGCGTCAAATCGCTATGCTACGATCTTACTCCCGTTATATGCAACAGATTCGCGTTAGCAACTCTCAAGAGTTTATTTCTAATACGGTGGTGTCAAACGTAGAAATCACGGCCTTGCTTAGCGACTATTTTGAACACCGTTTTAAACCCGGTGCAAACGCTTTATCTGCAAAGAATCTAAAGCTGCTAGATAAGATAGAAGAAAACTTTTACAAGGCGCTAAACAATGTACATAACCTGACCGAAGACAAGATTCTGCGTTTATATCTTGATTTGATCAAAGCAACGATGCGTACAAACTTCTATCAGCACGATAGCGGTGGTGCGGATAAAAGTTATATTTCGTATAAGTTGCAGCCGCGTTTAATTCCAAACGTTCCTTTGCCCGTTCCAATGTATGAGATATTTGTTTATTCGCCCAGGGTTGAAGGGGTTCATTTGCGTGGGGGGAAGGTTGCTCGTGGTGGCTTGCGTTGGTCTGATCGTTATGAAGATTATCGCACTGAAGTTTTAGGCTTGGTTAAGGCTCAGCAAGTTAAGAATGCTGTTATCGTTCCGGTTGGTGCGAAGGGCGGCTTCGTTGCTAAGAATTTTCCAAGCGACCGGAAAGGCTTCATCGCTGAAGGGATTGCGTGTTACCAAACCTTTATTACCGGAATGCTTAATGTAACCGATAACCTGGTTAATGGTGAAGTGGTTAAGCCGACCGAAGTCGTATGTCATGATGATGACGATTATTACCTCGTAGTTGCCGCGGATAAAGGCACAGCAACCTTCTCTGATATTGCGAATGAGATATCTTTGGAGAAGGGGCATTGGCTTGGTGATGCCTTTGCTTCGGGTGGTAGTCACGGCTACGACCACAAGAAAATGGGGATCACTGCAAAAGGCGCTTGGGTATCAGTTCAGCGCCATTTCAGAGAGCTAGGTCTTAATACGCAAACAACGCCATTCACTGCAATTGGTATCGGTGATATGGCAGGCGATGTTTTCGGAAATGGCATGCTGCTATCCAAGCATACCAAGCTAGTAGCGGCATTTAACCATATGCACATTTTCTTTGATCCTGATCCGGACCCTTCAACAAGCTTTTCAGAGAGAAAGCGCTTGTTTGAACTGCAGGGCTCTACCTGGGATGACTATAACAAAGAACTGATTTCTGAAGGTGGCGGTATTTATTCACGTTCCTCTAAGTCTATTGAACTTTCGAAGCAAATGCAGGACTTTATCGGTACAAAGGAAACGCGCCTGGCTCCAAATGATTTGATAAATCGAATACTAAAGGCAGAGGTTGACCTGCTTTGGTTTGGCGGCATTGGCACCTATATTATGTCGAGCAAGGAAACTCACGCGGATGTGGGTGATAAGGCTAATGATGTATTACGTATCACCGGTAAAGAGCTAAAAGCCAAAGTAGTCGGTGAGGGCGGAAATTTGGGTATGACCCAGCTTTCTCGTATTGAGTATGCTCAGAGTGGCGGGCAATTAAATACAGACTTTATCGATAACGCGGCTGGCGTAGACTGCTCAGATCATGAAGTGAATATAAAGATCCTCTTGAATGATATATTGCTGAATGGAGACTTAACTGAGAAGCAAAGAAATAAACTGTTAGCAGACATGACGGATAGCGTGTCTGATCTCGTTTTAAAAAATAACTACCGTCAAACACAAGCAATTAGTATAGCGCTTAAAGATGCGATGCCAAGAATGGAAGAGTATCGACGTCTGATCAATGCAATGGAAGCATCAGGAAAGCTGAATCGTGAACTTGAGTTCCTGCCTTGTGATGACGATATCACTGAGCGAAAGTCTCTAGATATGGGGCTAACAAGACCCGAGTTATCAGTACTTATCTCCTATGTAAAAGGTGACCTTAAAGAAGAGCTTATTAACTCGAACCTTCCTGATGATGACCACTTGAGTGATGAAATTGAGGTCGCCTTCCCACAACAGATAGTCAAGAAATACGGTGCTCAACTTCATGATCATCGCTTAAGAAGAGAGATCATATCAACGCAGGTTGCTAACGATATGGTCAATCATATGGGGATTACATTCGTTGAGCGGTTAAAGCAATCAACAGGTGCAAGCTCCTCTTCAGTTGCTTTGGCTTATATTATCGCGCGTGATGTATTTGACCTTGAAAATATTTGGGGGCAAATAGAGGATCTTGATTACCTTATTTCCAGTGACCTCCAGTACAGTATGATGGCTGAGTTAATGAGTTTAATGCGCAGAGCATGTCGCTGGCTGATCAGAAATCGTCGCAGTGAATTAAACGTTACTGAGAATATGGACCGTTTCAAAACTGGTATAGCCAAGATTGCTAAATCGTTACCAAGTTACCTGACTGGCGCATCTGCCCAGTTATGGCAAGATAAGTTTGATAGCCTGGTCGAGCAAGGTGTGCCGGAAAAGCTCGCAGGTATTGTCGCTGGGGCCAGTCATTTGTATTCTGCGCTTGGGATTATAGAGGCGCAGGAAGAGGGTGATGGCTCTCTGGATCAGGTTGCCAAAATTTACTACTTACTGGGCAATCGCTTAGAGCTAACTTGGTTCTCCTACCAAATTAACGCACTTACGCCTTTAACTCACTGGCAAGCACTAGCGCGTGAAGCTTTCAGAGAAGATCTAGACTGGCAGCAGCGTGCTTTAACTGTCGGTTTGTTGAAGTTGAATGATGCCCCGAAAGACATAAATAAACGTGTCGATTTATGGATGGAGCAGCATGATGAGCTTGTGGCGCGATGGCGTCAGATGCTCACTGAATTCAAAGCTACCGAAGATGCAGAGTTTTCAATGTATTCAGTTGCGTTGCGAGAGTTGCTGGACCTTGCCCAGAGTACGGTTCACTCGGCCTCCCAGGCTTCATAATATTATTACCCTATTGTTCAAGTTTTATTTGCTCAATAGGGTAATTTAAGCGAGAATGGCGGCTTTTTTAGATCATCTTTCGGGAGAAATTTAATGCCGTCACGTCGTGAACTAGCAAATGCCATTCGTGCGTTAAGTATGGATGCAGTTCAAAAAGCAAAGTCTGGCCATCCTGGCGCGCCAATGGGAATGGCTGATATTGCTGAAGTGTTATGGAACGGCCACTTACAGCATACCCCTCAGAACCCGTCTTGGCCAAATCGCGATCGATTTATATTGTCCAACGGCCACGGTTCAATGCTTATCTATTCTTTGCTGCACTTAAGCGGTTATGATCTGGGTATTGAAGATCTTAAAAACTTCCGACAGCTACATTCTAAAACGCCAGGTCACCCTGAATACGGATACACACCCGGAGTTGAAACTACCACTGGCCCTCTTGGTCAAGGTATTTCTAATGCGGTGGGTATGGCGATAGCCGAAAAGTCACTTGCTGCGCAATTTAACCGTGAAGGTCATAATATCGTTGATCATTACACCTATACATTTGCTGGTGATGGCTGTTTGATGGAAGGTATTTCCCACGAAGTGTGTTCTTTAGCAGGTACGCTTGGCTTGGGTAAATTGGTACTTTTTTATGATGATAACGGCATTTCAATAGACGGTGAAGTCGAAGGTTGGTTCTCTGACGATACACCTAAGCGCTTCGAGTCTTATAACTGGCAAGTTATTCCTAATGTAGATGGTCATGATGCTGATGCCATCGAGGCGGCCATTAAAGAAGCTAAAAGTAATACTACTCAGCCAACTATTATTTGCTGTAAAACAGTAATAGGTTTTGGTTCGCCAAATAAAGAAGGTAAAGAAGATTGTCACGGTGCTCCGTTGGGTGATGATGAAATTGCTGCAACTCGTGAGCGCTTAGGCTGGGCTCATGGTGCTTTTGAAATTCCCGAAGATATATATAATGGCTGGAATGCTCGTGAAGCTGGTTCCAAGGCTGAGAAAGATTGGTCTGCTCGTTTTGATGCATACGCAGAGGTATATCCAGAACTTGCTAGCGAATTCAATCGTCGTTTAGCTGGTGAGCTTCCAGAAGATTTTGCTAAACAAGCAGATCAATACATTAATCAGTTGCAAGAAGATGGTGCAACGATTGCCAGCCGAAAGGCATCCCAGAATTCCTTGAACCAGTTTGGTCCAATGCTTCCTGAATTAATGGGGGGCTCTGCTGATCTTGCTGCGTCTAACCTGACTTTATGGAGTGGCTGTAAGGGCTTGGAAGCTAATGATGCGGCCGGTAACTATATTTATTACGGCGTTCGTGAATTCGGTATGGCTGCGATTATGAATGGCATCGCCTTACACGGCGGATTTGTTCCTTACGGTGCTACTTTCTTAATCTTTATGGAATACGCACGCAATGCTGTACGTATGTCTGCACTCATGAAGCAGCGTGCTATCTATGTATTTACACATGATTCTATTGGTCTGGGCGAAGATGGCCCAACTCATCAGCCGGTCGAGCAGATTTCAAGTTTGCGTCTAACGCCTAACATGAACTGCTGGAGGCCTTGTGATACGGTTGAGTCAGCCGTGTCGTGGAAGCATTCCCTTGAGCGTGCCGATGGCCCATCCTCATTGATTTTCTCGCGGCAAAACCTAGTTCACCAAGAGCGAAGTAAAGAGCAAGTTGCAAATATTGAGCGTGGTGGTTACATCTTGAAAGACTGTGAAGGCTTGCCAGAGTTGATTCTGATCGCTACAGGTTCTGAAGTAGGATTGGCAGTTGCTGCTGCAGACGAACTTACTAAGCGTGAAGTTAATGTCCGAGTTGTTTCTATGCCTTGTACTGATGTTTTTGATCAGCAAGATATCGAATATCGCCTGTCTGTTTTACCTCTTGAGGTTCCTGCGCGTATTGCTATTGAGGCAGCGATCGCCGATTACTGGTACAAGTATGTGGGTATTGACGGACGAGTGATCGGCATGAATAGTTTTGGCGAGTCTGCACCTGCAGGACAGTTGTTTGAGGAGTTCGGCTTCACTGTTGATAACATCCTAAATGTTGCCGAAGATTTGCTATAAATGCACGACCTGATAGTGAGCCTTGAAGGTATCGGACGCTCAGAATGACTTATCGTGTCGCAATTAATGGCTATGGTCGTATTGGGCAGTCTTTGTTGCGTGCTAGCTATGAACGGTCGAAAGGCCGTTCTGTTGGTGACGATTCGATAAAGTTTGTCGCTATTAATGAGCTTGCAGATGCTGATACGATTGCTTATTTGACCCGGTACGACACGACATTTGGTAGATTCCCGCTTTCAGTTGATGTCCAGGGTGACTCGAAGATGGTTGTCGGGAACGACCTAATTGCCTTAACACGTTTTTCGCAACCTAGCATGCTTCCTTGGGAGGATCTGGGTATAGATTTAGTCATGGAGTGTACTGGTCGCTTTAGTTCTCTTAAGCAGGTTTCCGGTCATTTGGAGTCTGGTGCCGGGCGCGTGCTTGTTTCTCAACCAGGTGATGAAAGCTTCGATAAGACAGTGATCTATGGTGTAAATCATTTTGGCTTAGATAGTGGCGACATAATCGCCTCGTGTGCGTCATGTACTAGTAATGCTGTTGTGCCAGTATTGAGTGCTATAGATGAACGCTTCGGTATTGTAGCTGGTTCGCTTACCACTATTCACTCCGCTATGAATGATCAGCCAACGATCGATGCCTATCATCATCAGGATCTTAGGCGTACTCGAAGCTCGATGAACAATGTGGTTCCCGTCGACACAGGTTTGGCGAAAGGTGTTGAGCGTATTTTGCCTGACTTGAAAGGTAAATTAACTGCGACTGCTATGCGAGTCCCTACGATTAATGTTTCAGCGATAGAGTTATCGTTGTATGTAGATATGGCCGTTAATACTAATGATGTGAACGCATTGTTAGCCGAAAAGGCTGGTGCCGATAAATTTGGTATTTTCCACTACACCGAAGAGCCGTTAGCGTCGAGTGACTTTGTTGGTGATACTCACTCAACAATTGTTGATGGTAGCCAGACAAGAGTGAGTGGCGGACGTTTGATCAAGGTTTTGACTTGGTTTGATAATGAATGGGCATACGCAAACCGTATGCTCGATGTTGCTAGATATTGGCTTGCAAAGTGACTTTTTGCAGGGCCGCAATGTTATATGGGAGATTATATGTCTGTTCTTAAAATGATGGATCTCGACCTTAAAGGAAAGAGGGTTTTGATTCGCGAAGATTTGAATGTTCCAGTTAAAAATGGAAAGGTAACGAGTGATGCACGTATTCGAGCGTCATTGCCTACAATCAAGCATGCTATGGAAGCCGGCGCTAAAGTAATGCTTATGTCTCATTTGGGTCGACCAACTGAGGGTGAGTATGATGAGGCTTTTTCACTGGCGCCCGTTGCTAGTCATATGTCCGATCTGCTCGGTAAAGATATTCCAGTACTAAAAGATTGGCAGGATACAGACGGTCTGAATGACGGCGACGTTGTGTTATTTGAAAATGTTAGATTTAACGTTGGTGAAAAGAAAGATGATGAGGCTTTGTCAAAGGCCTATGCAAAGCTTTGTGATATTTATGTGATGGATGCTTTCGGAACCGCTCATCGCGCACAAGCATCTACGCATGGTGTCGGCAAATTTGCCCCTGTTGCCTGCGCAGGCCCTTTGCTTGCTGCTGAGCTGGATGCTTTAGGAAAAGCATTAAAAGAACCTAAGCGACCTTTAGTTGCTATTGTTGGTGGTTCCAAAGTCTCCACTAAATTAACAGTGCTTGAGTCACTTTCTGATATTGTTGACCAGCTAATTGTCGGTGGCGGTATTGCTAATACCTTTTTAGCTGCTGATGGCAAGGCTGTTGGTAAGTCTTTGTGCGAAGAAGATTTAATTTCCAAGGCTAAAGCTCTTAGCGAAAAGACTCATATCCCATTGCCTACAGACGTCGTGGTTGGTAGTGAGTTTTCAGAGTCTGCAGTTGCGACAACGAAAAATTCTGATGAGGTAGATGAAGGCGATATGATTTTTGATATCGGCCCGGCAACCTCTGAGAGCTTGGCGGAAATACTGAAAAGTGCGGGTACGATAATTTGGAATGGGCCAGTAGGCGTGTTTGAGTTCGACCAGTTTGGTGCGGGCACTAAAGCGCTATCATTAGCCATCGCTGATAGTGATGCATTCTCAATAGCAGGTGGTGGCGACACCTTGGCTGCTGTCGATAAGTATGAAATCGCAGATAAGGTTTCGTATATTTCTACGGGTGGCGGTGCCTTTTTAGAATTTGTAGAAGGTAAGACTTTACCTGCAGTAGCAATGTTAACAGAGCGCGCAAGCTCATAAATTCAATCCATGTTTTAACCGGAGATAATCATGGCATTAATTAGTATGCGACAACTACTTGATCATGCTGCAGAGTATGACTACGGAGTTCCAGCGTTTAACGTAAATAACCTTGAGCAGATGCGCGCTATTATGGAAGCAGCTGATCAAACAAATAGTCCTGTGATAGTGCAGGCTTCAGCCGGTGCTCGTAAATATGCCGGAGCACCTTTTTTGCGTCATCTTATTTTGGCGGCTATCGAAGAATTCCCGCACATTCCTGTTTGTATGCATCAGGACCACGGTACTTCTCCAGCAGTTTGCCAGCGCTCGATTCAACTTGGGTTTTCTTCAGTGATGATGGATGGTTCGCTGATGGACGATGGCAAAACACCTTCCAGCTACGAATATAACGTTGACGTCACAAAGCGCACTGTTGAAATGGCGCATGCTTGCGGTGTTTCTGTTGAAGGTGAGCTTGGCTGTTTGGGGTCTTTAGAAACTGGCCAGGCAGGTGAAGAAGATGGTGTTGGTGCTGAAGGTACACTTAGTCACGATCAGATGTTAACTGATCCAGAAGAGGCAGCAGATTTTGTTAAGCAAACTGGTGTTGATGCGTTAGCGATTGCATGTGGTACAAGCCATGGCGCGTATAAGTTCACGCGTCCACCTACTGGTGATATTTTGGCTATTGACCGTATTAAAGCGATAAATGAACGTATTCCTGGTACGCACCTAGTAATGCATGGTTCATCCTCTGTACCTCAAGAATGGCTTGCTGTTATTAACGAGTACGGCGGCGAAATTCCTGAAACCTATGGTGTCCCTGTAGAGCAGATTGTAGAGGGCATAAAATATGGCGTTCGTAAGGTAAATATTGATACCGATCTACGTCTGGCTTCTACTGGTGCTGTGCGTCGCTTTATGGCACAGAATCCAGCAGAATTCGACCCTAGAAAGTATCTAAAAGAAACTGTAAGTGCGATGAAAGAAATTGTAGTTGCTCGATACGAAGCGTTCGGAACAGCTGGTCGTGCTGATAAGATTAAGGCTCAAAGTCTTGATTCAATGTTTGCACAGTACCAAGACGGTTCTTTGGCTCCGAAGATATCTTAACCTTGGTAAGGGCCTGAATTTATTCAGGCCTTTTTTCTCATTGCGTTTAAAAAAGCCCTCATTAAAACTTTTATACTCAAACTGTCCAATATTTTCTAAGCGAAGCTGTTACTTGTCGCACAATCTTGGAAGTAAACCATAGAGCGTTCATCTGGTACATGGTATAAATGCCTGATTCATTTCTACTATTGTATTTATATGGAGTTTAAATGCACTCTCACTACCTAAGAGCCGGGAAAAATAAACTAATACTCCTGGTTGTTATTTTTCTTTCGGGCCTTTCTGCCTGTGATAGCGATGGTACTCGTAGTCTGCCTGAAGCTGCCACCGATACTACTGCACCGACTATTATTCGCATCACTCCTGATTCTGAAGAGATAAGCTACGGCGTGGACTTAAATCCAACTGTGTTATTTAGTGAGAAAATGAATATAGATTCTTTACTTGATAATCGAGTTGGTATTTATTCTGGTAGTTTCGATCCTGACTCAATTACAGAGCCTGTTGAGCGAGAAATAAATATTTCTCACAGTACTGTCCCTGGGGAGTCAAAAGTACCAGATGAAGAAAGCGGTAAATTGATTGATGTTGACGCTACTGAGTTAACATTAGGGCTGAGTAGTGGTCGTTTTGCCTTACATAACACTTATACTCTTCAAGTGGAATCAGACGTACATGATTTAGTGGAAGATGATTTGTCAACAAGTGAGGATGAGCGTAATTTTCTTGAAGGCGGGGAGAGGGTCGCGTTTACGACGGAGTCTGGCGTATGGCACGAGTCCGAAACTCTTAATTTCAAGTACTTGAATGAAGAGGGTACACAGGCAGTCTTTCATCAAGGGGACAGCTTTGAGCCGATTATCCAAAGTAGTCAAAGTGGCACTACTTTATTGGTTTGGAAGCAGAGTGTTGAAGGTGTGACACAGATTTGGGCAAGTCAATATCTAGCGGATCAGGAAGTCTGGGTTCTACCCGGAACTGAGTCTGCTTCACGGCATTGCCGCAAGAATCCTGACTCTCTTGATTCTTCCTGCGTTAACTCATTAAGGTTGGATAGTGCTGGTCTTGGTAGCGTTTACTCTCCAGAAATCGCTATTAATGAGCTGGGGCATGCGGTCGTTATATGGATTCAGCCAAGGTCTCCTGACGCACAGCTGACAGCATGGGTTAACATGTTTGATGGGAATGCATGGAGCGGGCCACGAGATCTTTTAAGTGGGTCTTCTGTTGATGGTGAGGTTAGAAATACCAGTTTTAGCTTAAGTGATTCTGGAGGGGTTGTTGGTGGTTTCATTCAACAAAGCTCTGCCGGTGTTCAGCGTGTAAGGCTGCTTTCTTTTAATTTTATTACCGGGTTTAATGGTTTGGGGTTTGGCGCTCCAATTTATATTGATACAGTATCAGGAGCCGATGTTTTGGGAGACGCCCAAGACCTTGAATTATCTCTTAGTTCCTCAGGTCTTGGTGTGGTGGTGTGGTCACAGGAAGTGTCGGGCTTCGACAGAGTTAGAGCAAGAAGATTCAATGTATCAAGTGATGCAACTCTGAGCAGTGATGAAACACAGTTTGTTGATGTTGTTGGTGCAGAAACACACTTTGCGGTTCAACCTAAACCCTCAATTTCTGATAATGGCGATCTCTACGTTGCTTGGCGTCAATCTTCTGGAAGTCGATATGATCTAATGCTTAATCGTAACGCTAGCGGAGAGTGGGAAGATGCTAAAAAGATTGAATATGATGACTCGGCAAGCGTTAGTGAGTTTACTCTGGCCCACAATAATTTGAACGAGTTATTTGTGGCTTGGTCAATGCTGTTCGACGATGGTGTGAACAGTCTTACAGTTCGTTCTTATCATCCCGGCTCTGGCTTTTCTACTGCTGAAGACATTCCAGTTACTGGATCTGGTTCTGAGAGACCGGTTACCAGCCCTTTACTAAACTTTGACTATGAAGGTAACGGTGTCTTAAGTTGGGTTCAGAATACTTCGTTCCACCCAAAAATCAATACAAGACAATATTCTAAGTTGTCTAAGGTGTGGCTGAGTGAAAGTACGATTGTTCAAGAGACATCAGGTGCCGAAGTGTTAACCTTGAGGCAAAATGCCTTGCTACGTGACGGCAGAATACTTTCAGTGTGGGGGCTGTCTGATGTTACCGGTGCATCGCTTGGCAGCGCACTGTTTAAAGAATACCTCCCACCTATTGAGTAAGAAAAATCTAGGCTGGCTTGGTAATTTGATTTAGGGAAGTGCTACCGTGAAGACTCCCCCTCCGTGTCTGCCTCCATTTGATAACTTGATAGACCCTTGCTTGTCATTTTGTGTGTGAAGTTTAGTGACCATTTCAGCAAAATATATTCCCAGGCTGGTGCTGCCAGTTTGAAAGTTAATGTTATTTATTACTTCTCCTGGTGAGGCTTGCAATAGCTCGTCAGGATAACCGATTCCATCATCATGTATTTCTATAATCAGGTCATCATCTTTGATGTAGGCGACGATTTCAATGATCGATTTGGTATAGCGTGAAGCATTATTTAGCGCGTTATTAAGAACGCCCAAAATTACCTCCCTATCAAAATACCAAGATATATTTGGATCACAGGTGATTTCGAGTTCAATATTTTTATCTTTGAGCATTGGCGAATAGTGTGCGGATTGCTCGTCCAGGATGTCGTGAACAAAGCACTCATCGATATGTAATGATAGCATTTCATTCTGCAGGCGATATAAGCCAAGTAGCTGTACAAGGTAGCTATTTACACGTTCAGCCTCATATTTTACGACAGTCGTATTGTTTCTTTGTTGCCACTCTTCAGGCAGTTCTTCGCACATCTGATCTACGGAGTGTAGTAGCATGCTGAGCGAATTTTTCATGTCGTGGACAGCTGATGCGATAATCATCGAGAAATCGGGTTGTTTGTCTTTACTCATGATACTGTACTCGTTCAATTTTGTTTTTTGGATTGAAGTTCTGCTACTTGCTTCT
>NZ_LWGA01000954.1:0-3633 GCF_001635235.1 Oleiphilus sp. HI0117
GAACGAATACCGACGAAGTGAGCATCTGCGATCTTTTCGATCAACTCATCTTGAGCCAAAGAAGTTTTCAAATATTCAATGTTGGTATAACCTGCCTTTTTAAGTGTTTCCACAGCAGATTCATGTACACCTTCTAAAAGCAAAAACCTGATTTTACCTTTATCTAAAGACGTCGTAGTCATATTCGCAAAAAACCTTTTATCTAAGAATCAAAATACACTGTTAACAACAGATTATTTCAAGAATTTGTGTCTGGAAAAGCCGCGTATGATAACATATTCCGCTTTTTAGTCGTTCAAAATATTAAAACTCTTTTTAATTCTAGCTATATCAATTGTTTAGTTGCAATAGCTAGAATTAAATTTAACATTAAGCGCTGTTATTTCTTGCCTTTTAGCTAACTAGCCTTGGAAGTAAGAGTACAGTTATTAACAGATTTAGGTGGATTGATAAGCTTATGGCTTCGGAAACTCAGATAATTGATGCGTTAAAAGCAGTGGTAGAAGACGGGAAAGTTCGTACTGATGCGGAGACTCTAGAGTCTCATGGTAAGGATTGGACGAAAATATATGCGCCTAAGCCTCTAGCGATTGTATTCCCCAAAACAACTGAAGAAGTTCAGGCAATTGTTAAGCTAGCGAATGAGCACGAGTTTGCACTAGTACCTTCTGGCGGACGAACCGGTTTAAGTGCGGGGGCTGTGGCAAGCAATGGTGAAGTGGTCGTTTCTTTCGATTACATGAATCAGATCGTTGATTTCAGCGCCAGTGATCAGGCTGTACGTTGTCAGGCTGGTGTTGTTACACAGCAGTTGCAAAACTTCGCCGAAGAGAACGGTTTGTACTATCCGGTTGACTTTGCATCGGCCGGTTCTAGTCAGCTAGGAGGTAACCTATCGACTAATGCGGGCGGTATTAAAGTTATCAAATACGGCATGAGCCGTGATTGGGTCTTGGGTTTAACCGTGGTAACAGGTGCTGGCGAAATTCTTGAACTAAACCGAGACTTGTTGAAAAACAATACCGGATATGATTTGCGTCACTTGTTTATTGGTGCTGAAGGAACACTTGGTTTTATCACTGAAGCAACAATGAAACTAACGCGTCAACCGAACAATCTGACTGCTTTGGTTCTGGGTCTATCAGATATTGGTAACACCATGGATGTCTTGAAAGCATTCCAAGCAAAGCTGGACTTGACTGCCTATGAGTTTTTCTCGCACGAAGCGATGGGGCATGTCTTAGCGCACAACGATGTGCCTGCACCCTTTGAAACTGAAGCGCCTTTCTATGCATTGTTGGAGTTCGAATCGACGTCTGACCAGGTAATGGATGACGCAATGGCTTTATTTGAAACCTGTGTTGAAGAAGGGTGGGTTTTGGATGGTGTGATCAGCCAGAGTGAAACCCAGCTCAATAACTTATGGCGTTTGCGTGAAGGTATCTCAGAGTCGATTTCTGTGCGTACTCCGTACAAAAACGATATTTCGGTCGTGGTCTCTAAAGTTCCTGAGTTTCTAAATGAGATCAATTCAGTGGTGACTGAGCATTACCCGGATTTTGAAATTATCTGGTTTGGTCATATCGGTGATGGCAATCTGCATTTGAATATTCTTAAGCCTGAAGATTTAAGCAATGAAGAGTTCTTCTCGAAGTGCATTCAGGTAAATAAGTGGGTTTTTGATATTGTCGCAAAATACAATGGTAGTATCTCGGCAGAGCACGGCGTCGGAATGGTCAAGAAAGATTACCTGGGTTATTCGCGTTCGCCTGTTGAGATCGAAATGATGAAAGGCGTTAAGCGTGTCTTTGATCCAAAAGGCTTGATGAATCCTGGAAAGATTTTCGATCTGTAGCCTCTTTAATTAGATGGTGAATGTACGGTAATGAGAACAATATGCGGGTAGTCGATAAAAGGGGATTTCTTTGCTCTCTCATTCTGCTCGCCTTTATCTCATTGTTGTTCTTGTCCCAGTCGCGGCTTCCAGCGCTGGATGAAAAAGCTCAGATGGGCCAGCGCAACCATCTTAGTTCTCTCGCCTTTGATGTCATTTACCCGCTTAGTGCTGAGCAAGGGCATGCAGAGCGTATTCTCTATAGCTCGCTTAACTGGGCATATACCAACTGGCAAGGAATGACCTTTGGTTTTCTATTTGCTGCAGCTGTACTGACTTTAATATCTTTCCTTTCAATAAACTTGCCTAAAGTCGCAGATGGGCGAAATCCTTATAAACAAGCGTTTATTGGTGCCTTGCTCGGAACTCCTTTGGGTGTTTGCGCCAACTGTTCTACGCCCATTGCTTTTGGTTTATACCGGGGAGGCCTTCCTACTCCCACCGCTTTATCGATGCTGAGTAGTTCGCCAAGCTTTAATTTTATCGTGGTTGCGATGTCACTAAGCTTGCTGCCCATAGAGCTAGTTGCCATTAAGTACATCTTGATCGTATTTTTTGTCTTACTGGTAATTCCCTTTTTAAGTGCTCGTTTTCATGGCGAGGGTGGTAAGTTTAAAGGTAGTGGTATTGATCTCCCGCTAAATGCCTGTGCAATTACGCAACAAACTAGGGGGCTTCAGTTTGTCTTTGAATTTACCAAAGCATATTTGGGGCATTTAGGGTTTATCTTAAAAGGGGCGCTGCCTCTTATGCTTTTAGCTGGGGGGCTTGCTGCGCTTGTAGCAGAATTTGTTTCACTAGATAACTTAAATGGGTCGTGGACCTTAATAATACTAATTGTGGTGGCCTTGTGCGCTGCTTTTTTTCCGGTTCCTATTGCCTTCGATGTTGTGATCTCAGTTGGCTTGTTGGCAGCGGGGGTTGATATTGCCTATGTTGGCGCAGCCTTTTTTGCTTTAGGCGTTTTTAGTATTTATCCCGCGACGATGGTTGCACGAGATATCTCTCTGAAATTGAGCCTTGCCTTATTATTGAGTGTGTCTGTTTTAGCGTTACTGGCTGGTCTGACCGTCAGCGCATATACCGAGCAATCACAGGGCGCTAAGTTGCTATCGGTAACAGAAAAACTATCTCAGCTAGCGATGACTAATGATGCGGCTGAAAAGGAAGCAATAGAGCTTCACGGTTTACCGGAATATTCGGCACGCCCCCTGATGCGAAAAGCTGCCCGTGCCTGCCATGTTCTTGGTGAGTCTCGTCAGTATGACTGCTTTGAACGCTTCGTTGTTGAGCTATTATCGAAGCAATTTAGTGCGAGTGCCTGTGATTATCTGGAGGATGCAGCGAGCTATCGCCAGCGCTGTATGGAGGCATTTGATTATCTTAAAGTCAGGAAAGGCGCCTTAACAAACGAAAGTGTGGATCAGTGTAATAGTTTACCTACGCAATATAGGCAGCGCTGTCGTTATGACTATTTTTTCGAGAAGACACTTGAGCAACAAAGCTTATCGCCATGCTTGTCTTTAAATTCTCAAGAAGGTCAGCGCCAGTGTTTAGTTGAGAGCTTAGCGCTAAATACAGAACTTTATCCGGGCTATGCGCTATGCGCTTCACTTGAAGGTTCTGGAGCCGTAGAAGATTTGACGGCATTTTGCCTCAATGAACATAAGCTTATACGTCAGAATATATTGCTAGTACAGCAAGGAGACTTGAATGCTTGTTCAGGTTTGGAAAGCTCA
>NZ_LWGA01000955.1:0-3922 GCF_001635235.1 Oleiphilus sp. HI0117
GTACGGTCGTTAATGTTGATGAGCAGGGAAGGCCTGTGAGGCCAGCCATTGTCTGGCTAGACCAGCGTAGGGCAGAGGTAAAAGGGGATGTGCCCGGTTTTTGGAAGTGGTTGTTTAAAATCGCCGGGGTTGAAGATGTTGTACATCGATTTCGAGAGAAATCGCAGGCATTATGGATTTCCCAGAGCCAGCCTGAAATATGGCGCAAGACACATAAGTTTCTGCTGTTATCAGGCTATTTGAGCTTTAAGCTAACGGGAGAATTTAAAGACTCTGTTGGTGCCCAGGTTGGTTACATTCCCTTTGATTATAAGAAGTTAAAGTGGGCTGCTGAATCAGACTGGCGTTTTAAGATTTTGCCTTCTTTGTGCAAAGACATGTTACCTGAGCTGGTAGATCCTGGGGAATCATTAGGTGCTTTGACCAAAGAGGCAGCAACTCATTTGGGGCTAGATGAAGGCTTACCTATCATTGCCTCGGCGTCTGATAAAGCCTGCGAGATTATCGGCTCTGGCGGCAACCGGCCTGATATCGCTTGTATGAGCTATGGCACGACAGCGACAATCAATACAACTAACTCTAAACATATTGGACCGATTAAATACATGCCGGCTTATCCGGCTGCAATTCCAAAGTACTTTTCATCCGAGATTATGATTTATCGCGGTTTTTGGATGGTGAGTTGGTTCAAAAAAGAGTTTGGCCTACGAGAGCAAAAGATAGCCGAAGAGAGAGGCATAGAACCTGAACAGTTATTTGATGAACTGGTGAATCAGGTTCCGGCGGGCTCGATGGGGCTTATGTTGCAACCATACTGGTCACCG
Organism: Oleiphilus sp. HI0117; assembly: GCF_001635235.1. NCBI lineage: Bacteria > Pseudomonadati > Pseudomonadota > Gammaproteobacteria > Oceanospirillales > Oleiphilaceae > Oleiphilus > Oleiphilus sp. HI0117. The sequence goes on from NZ_LWGA01000955.1 coordinate 825, forward strand.
GGTGTGCGCGACCCTGGGCCGGAGGCAAAAGGCGGTATTATCGGGTTTGGTGATGTGCATACTCGCTCCCATATCTATCGCGCTATTCTGGAAGGTTTGGCTTACGGCTTAAAGGAAGGCATGCAGCGTCTGGAAAAGCGAAACGGGCTTAAGGTGAAAACCTTGCGTGTCTCGGGGGGCGGCTCTCAAAGTGATGCCGCGATGCAATTAACTGCTGATGTCTTTGGTATGCCTGCAGAAAGACCTCACACCTATGAAACCTCTGGCTTAGGGGCTGCCATTGATGTTGCTGTTGGTTTAGGCGTTTATGCAAGCTTCGATGAAGCCATTGAGAATATGGCGCGTGTTGGCAAGGTGTTTCAGCCAAACCCTGAACGAGTTAAGTTGTATGCTCGTTTGTATAAAGAAGTTTATTTGAAGATGTATCCCCAGCTGCAACCACTTTATAAGACAATTCGCGATATTACAGGTTACCCTGAGTAGTTTGGGATCTGTATTTCAATAGTAGACAGTATAAAAATGAAAGAGTAGACTCATATTTCTGGTTAAAAAAAGATCAGTGTTGTTCTTATTCCGTTGTAAAAATTTAAAAATAAAAAGCAGGGATTAATGAATGAAAAAATATACTCGAAATACCATTTTATACTCAGCGCTCACCGTTTCGTTTGTTGCAAGCTATTGGATTGTTCGGCAAGACGCCCAGCAACTCGACCCTTTAGTTTCAGATGTGCCCTTGATCGAAATTAATGAGCAAGCCTCGGAAGGCTTTAACACCCCTCGTCAGCCGAGTACCGTACTCGTTAGCCGCTACGACCCTTAGGAGGAATAAGCCTCGTACTTAGCTTGTACGAGGCTTATTGTCAGCTTGCCCTTAAGTAAATAGCGCTTTTATCTCAGGTACGCAAGAGCCACAATTGGTGCCAGCTTTACAGACTTTTCCAACTTCCTGTGGGCTTGTTAGTTGGTGTTCCTTTATTGCCGTTTGAATGGTTTTTTTCCCGACATTAAAGCAGGCGCATATGATTTTACCGACATCCGGCGTACCTATGGGTGGTTTGCCTGTTAATAAAGCCATGCGGCTTTCTGTATCTAAGGTTTCAGGGTGCTTATCGGTATGACTAAATAATGAGGCGATCCAGCTTCGCTCGGGTAGTTGGTAGTTCGAACCTACGATGAGCACAGCTTGAAGTATGCCTTCATTAAAGCAGGCGGTTCGAAATAATCCTTGATGCTCATCTTGATAGGTTTGCCACTCTAGCTCTCCTGAGTGGATTCTGATTTGACTGGACAGATGGGTTTGCCAGTGCTTGATTTGCCGCCTTCCTGCAAGTTCGTAATGGAAGTAGCCATCGCCTTTGATGAGTACGGTGTAGTCAATGCCATCAAGAATTAAAGGGTGACGTGAAATAACAAAACCGTGCCAGTTGGTTTGGTAAGCTTTGATGCTAACCGGCGTGTGCTTGCTTTCGGGTTGGAAGGATATTGGATCAATCTCTGGGTTAACGACTACTCCAACGCGCCCCTGGCTGCTGAATTGAGAGGTCCAGTGCATGGGGACAAATAGCTCTCCCTGCGGAAGGCGTTTAGTGACCTCCACTCGTGCAAGCATGCTTCCCCAATGACTTTCTATTTCAGCTATATCGCCCTGACTTAAACCGAACTTATGAGCGTCTTCAGGAGTGATCTCGACATAGGGCTCCGGCTTATGCTGGTTTAGCCTCGCTGATAAGGCAGTGCGGGTCATGCTATGCCATTGGTCTCGAACCCGTCCGGTATTCAAAGCAAGGGGCCAGGCCTCTGACAATGAGTTAACAGGTGGGCGATGTCTGAGTGCTATGAGTTTGGCTTTGCCGGAGGCGGTAAAGAAACCTCCTTCAGAAAAAAATCGTTTTACACCATTCGGGTGAGTGTTGTTTACGGGCCATTGCACAGGTTCTAGCGAGTCGTATTGTTCGTCACTAAGCTCTGCCAAGCCAGAGATATCGAAATCTCTAGGCCGTTGTTCAGCCGTATTTTTAAAGCCTGTTAGTGCTGCATGTTCCCGAAAAATATCGGCAGCAGATTTAAAATTAAATGCTTCGTGGTAGCCCATGGCTTTGGCTACTTGGCAGATAATCCACCAGTCGGGCTTGGCTTCACCTGCTGGTGGTAGCAGCGCTCGTTGGCGCGAAATTCGTCGTTCGGAATTGGTGACAGTACCGTCTTTTTCGCTCCAGCCCAAAGCGGGCAGTTTGACTTCGGCTCGATCTAAGGTATCCGCATGAGCGACACAGTCAGACACAACGACGAAGTCACATTGTTCAATGGCTTTCCTTACTTTTTCTGCATTGGGAAGGCTGGCGACCGGGTTGGTTGCCATGACCCATAGGGCTTTGATCTTTCCTGATGCGACGGCGTCGAAGAGCTCAATCGCTGGCATGCCTGGTGTATTGGCAAGGTTTGGGGTATTCCAGAACTCACTAAGTAGGCTTGTGTCCTGTTCATTAAACTCTAGGTGAGCCGCGAGTTGGTTTGCTAGACCGCCAACTTCACGCCCCCCCATTGCATTGGGTTGCCCCGTTAATGAGAAGGGGCCGCTGCCAGGTTTTCCAATGCGCCCTGTTGCTAGGTGACAGTTGAGAATGGCGTTAACTTTGTCAGTGCCGGACGAAGACTGATTGACCCCTTGGCTATATAGGCTCAATGTTTCTTGTGTATCACGAAACCATTCGAAAAAAGTCTTGATGATGTGGGGGGCAACATTACACTTCTCGGCGACAGTTGAAATATTGAAGGCATCTTGCTGCGCAGCCAAAATACATTGATCAAAGCCTTCAGTATATCGTTCGAGGTAGTCATTATCGATTACTCCCTCTTGATATAAGAAGGCGAGTAAGCCGTTAAACAAGGCGACATCACTACCCATTTTCACTGGAATATGCAGGTCGGCAATATCGCAGCTATCGGTCTTTCGAGGGTCAATAACGACGAGCTTCATGTCCGGGTTTGTTTCTTTGGCTTTTTTGATGCGTTGGAACAGTACCGGGTGGCACCATGCTGCGTTAGAGCCTATCAGAACAACTAGCTTAGAGAGTTCAAAATCTTCATAGCAGTTGGGA
>NZ_LWGA01000956.1:0-2683 GCF_001635235.1 Oleiphilus sp. HI0117
AACTTGAGGTCTTTAAAGTGAAATCGCGCAATAAATGCCAAGTCATCCTGCATGGATTTATAACTCGGGTTGAGCAGGATCGGTTTGCATTTGAAGTAGCCCAACAATGCAACGGCAACACAACGGTACTTGCGTTGCCGTATTCTGGATAGCTCCGCAAGTTCTTTATCATTTAGCGCGAAGTAAAACCGCTGATAAGACTCGTTGAAGGAAGGAACGCTGTATAAATCCTCGATTTCCGCGGCAGTGAGAATTGATAGCCGTTTGTCTCTGCTCATTCTTTGACCTAAAGGTCAAAGAAGATAACAAATTTTTGGTGAATTAGAAATTAATAGCCCTCTACAGGCCACGGCAGACGGGAGCTTCAGAGGGTTTTGCGATATATGGAGGCAAAATCCCTAGGACCCCAAGATGGGGGCATTACAGATTATGCTTTTGACTTACCTTTGTTGCCTAAAGATGGTTTTGTTCTGTTTCCACACTTTGCGAATATTCCGGTGCCGGGCTGGTTTGACAAGGGCTGGATCAATCAATATCGACCTTGGCGAAAACCGAGCAAAGCAAACTACGCCAAGACGATTATGCTGGTGCCATCAGAAGAATTTGTGGCCAGCCTGCCTTATAAGAAAATCCCTGATCGTCATGACTTCTTGAATCTAAGTGACCAAGAGCGAATAAGCTACTGGCGAAAGGTAGTGGCGCAAACAGAGGTCTTAACAGATGACCTGGCTACGATGCATTGGCAATCAAGAGTTGAGCCTCTGCCTTGGTAAGGCTTAGAGAGCTAGTTCTTAGTACTTTTTCCAATTCGCTAACTGAGTAAACTGTTCCACCGTCAGGTTCTCTGGTCGCAGCCCTGCATCGATATTCAAATCCTCAAGTGCTTCAGGTTCTACTGCGCCGCTGAGCGCATTACGTAGAGTTTTACGACGCTTAGTGAAGGCTGTGCGTACAATATGCTGAAGACGCTCTACCGATTCAACAGGATAAGGAAGCGTAGCATGCGGAACCAGGCGGACAATGGCTGACTCAACTTTTGGTGCCGGGTCAAATGATTCAGGGCCGACAATAAACAGTGGTTGAACACGGCAATAGTACTGAGTCATGATACCCAAGCGGCCATAGTGTGAAGTGCTCGGTGCTGCAGCCATACGCTCTACTACTTCTTTTTGTAGCATAAAATGCATGTCTTTCAGGTTAGTAATGCTTTCCAGCAAATGAAAGATGAGCGGTGTTGATATGTTATAAGGCAGGTTGCCGACGATTCTTAACTTATGTTCGTCATCTGCCAGTTGATCAAAGTCGAACTTCAAGGCATCTGATTCGTGAATGACGAAGTCGGGATAGTTAAAGAATTTTGTGCGCAGGATAGGGATCAAGTCACGATCAAGCTCTACGACTTGGAGATTTCCTTCGCTTGCCTCAAGCAAGGGTTCAGTAAGCGCACCAAGACCAGGCCCAATCTCTACCAAACGATCATCAGGTTGGGGGTTGATGCCGCTAATGATTCGGCTGATGACTGCGTCGTCATGAAGAAAGTTTTGACCAAAGCGCTTACGAGCCTGGTGACCTGCTTTCTGATTGTGTTTAGCCATCTTGCCTGCCTTCTCTTGAATTTTGGGTGTTAAACTGTTTGTTTAGCCTTGAGCGGACGCCATTTGCAAAGCGATATCTACGGCCGTTTTCAAACTACCGACATCTGCTTGCCCGCTGCCAGCGAGATCTAGTGCTGTGCCATGGTCTACTGAAGTACGGATGATCGGCAGGCCGAGCGTAATATTGACCGACTCACCAAAGCCATCGAACTTTAACACAGGTAGGCCCTGATCGTGATACATGGCCAGTACTGCATCGGCTTCTTCTAAGTATTTTTTATTGAATAAGGTATCGGCAGGTAAGGGGCCTAGTAATTCTGCCTGGCTCTTAAAGCTTGCCATAACAGGCGCAATAATATCGATTTCTTCCCTGCCCATATGGCCGTTTTCACCTGCATGAGGGTTTAAGCCTGCCACGAGAATACGTGGTTGCTTGATACCAAACTTGCTCTTCAGGTCGTCAATGAGAATCTGAATGACCTGTTTCAGGTTGTCAGGGGTAATATTACGACTAACTTCTGCTAAAGGAAGATGAGTCGTTGCTAGTGCCACTTTCATACGAGGGCTTGCTAGCATCATCACAACTTTACTAACGCCGCATCGCATTTGCAGGTGTTCGGTGTGCCCTGTGAAAGCAGTACCCGAGTCATTGATGATGCCTTTGTGTAAGGGGGCAGTAACCAAGGCATCGGCACGACCTGATGAGCAAGCATCAATCGCCTGGTCAAGGCATTCAACGACATAGGAGGCGTTGGCCACATTGAGCTGACCGGCTTGGCAAGGGCGAGCGAGCGAGACGTGTTGAATATATAGCCCAGGTTCATTTTGCCGAGAATACTCCTGCCAATCTTTTACTGAGAAGCCAAGATTCAAGAGTGCCGCCCGTTCTTCCATCATTTGCTTATCAGCAAAAATAAGCAGTGAACAGGCTAGCTCGCTTTGCGCTAGTTGAATGACTAATTCAGGGCCAATACCGGCTGGCTCACCAGGCGTGAGTGCCAGTACAGGAGGGGCGTTAGAAATATTCTCGGCCATGCTTAGGATTCTTCTGCAAACTCTTCTTTAATTTCGATATAAGCTTCGCCCTT
>NZ_LWGA01000957.1:0-1744 GCF_001635235.1 Oleiphilus sp. HI0117
GGAATGGTTCGAATAACATGGTGAAATTGAGTCTGGATTGCAGCAAGATCAGCGAAGATGTCTGCATGATCGAACTCAAGGTTATTAACAATAAAAGTGCGAGGGCGATAATGGACAAATTTCGAACGCTTATCAAAGAAGGCGCTATCGTACTCATCGGCTTCAATGACAAAGAACGGCGTTTCACCCAAGCGGGCCGAACAAGGAAAGTTTTCAGGCACGCCTCCAATCAGGAAGCCAGGCGACATACCCGTATATTCCAAAATCCAGGCAAGCATACTGCTGGTGGTGGTTTTGCCATGCGTACCGGCAACACCCATCACCCACTTTCCTGGCAAGATATGATCTGCCAAGAAGCCTGGCCCGGAAGTATACTTCAAACCTTGATTGAGAATAGCTTCCAGCAAGGGGTTGCCACGACTGATAGCATTACCGATAACATAAAGATCTGCACCAAGTTCTAACTGATCTACCGAAAAGCCGGAAATTAGCTCAATGCCTTGAGACTCCAACTGCGTACTCATTGGTGGATAAACACCCTGATCACAGCCAGTCACTTTAATACCCATCTCTTTGGCCAGCACCGCCAAGCTTCCCATAAAGGTGCCACAAATACCTAAAATATGAATATGCATGTTGAGTCTCAAGTTGTGAAGGTCATTCGGTAGAGGGCTCGAAGCCCTCTATGTAACAAGGAAGGTTTAGAAAGTCGTCGTACGATCGACTTCAATCGCAGCATCCATTGCTTCCAGTAAGGCTTTGCGTGATTTTAGCTTAGTACCGTGATGAGCCTTCATATTCAGCTTTTTATACTCTTCAGCCAACGCTTTAGCTTCAGTCATTAGCTGATCTGCATCGACAAGCTTATCCAAAAATCCTGCATCAACAGCCGTTTCAACATCAAAGATTTCTGCATTCATTACCGAGCGATTAAAGTAGTTTGTCGGGATACGACCACGCGCCATTTCAATGCCTGCCTGGTGCATTGTCATACCAATCGCCACTTCATTCAGGCCTAGCTTAAATGGACCTTTAGCACCAATACGGTAATCGCTACATAAAAGAATAAAGGAGCCTTTGGCAATCGCATGACCGCTACATGCAGCAATAATTGGCGTAGGAAAAGCCAACATTCTACGCGTTAAAGTAGAACCTTCTGCCACAAGCGCAGTCGCATGATCCATACTCTTCTGCATGGTTTTCAAATCATATCCACCCGAGAATATACCTTCCTGACCAGTGATAATAACCACCGCTCCGGTCTCTTCAGCATGATCAAGCGCTTCATTCAATTCTGCAATGACCTGGTGAGAAATTGCATTCACCTTACCGTTTTGAATTTTGATCGTGGCTACTTTATCTTGCAACTCAAACTGTACCAGTTCCATACTAACTCCTAACTATATCTCTTATGTTTTTTGTCCAACCGAGGGTTGTTCGAATTAATGTAATATACGGTCTTCACGCTCTTTTTCTTCAGCTTCGACAATCGATTTAGATAGTGCCCCGGCAGCTTGAACACCCGCACCGATCATTGCTTTCGCTATCGCTGCTTTATGCTCCCCCAAAAAGCCTTCAACCTCTTCTGAAAATTGGATTTCGACCAAGAATTCGCCGTCATCATCCATTCGCTTCAAGGCGAAGCTACCGTTTTCTAATTCAACTATCTCTAAAAATGCGCTACTCATTCAAACTCCAAATTTATATAGAAACCTGCTCACCAGGTAAGTTATATAGTACCTGC
>NZ_LWGA01000958.1:0-1667 GCF_001635235.1 Oleiphilus sp. HI0117
GCTGACCCATCTATGGGCGAACTCACTACTCAAGTTTATTGCTACCCCAAAACAGTCATTCTTTTTGATGAAATTGAAAAGGCACATCCGCAAATCATTCAATCTTTGTTGGCAATCTTAGACAGAGGTCTCTGCCAGGATAGCACTTCTTTTAAGTGGGTAGATTTCTCTCAAACATTTATTCTGTTTACAACGAATTTGGGGAGTGAAGAGCTTTCACAAAGACGTGAAAGTGGTCAGGTTTTCGGAACACTGGATACGACCAGCCTTGGGGGGCTTCTAAGACAAGATAAAAATAATAGCGATAAAGGTCTATCTCCTGAGTTCGTGAATCGACTGAGTAAAGGGCACTTACTCGTCTTTGAATCACTTTGTCCGGAACATTTGCTAGACATATATAAGTCTTCTTGGAAAAGATGTTCAAGTGAGATATCAACTCTGGCGGTTGACACGCCTGATTGCTCAACTGAATTGGCGACCATTAACCTACTAAAGCGTTTGCCTGACCTATCTGCTCGAACTGCTAATAGCGCCGCAGAGTCTGATATTGTAGATTGCTTGGAACCGATTCTAGAATGTTATGAAAACTCTTCTTTACCGGGAGAAGAGTTTTATATCTCAGTGAAGGTAAGTGGATTAGAAGATGTTCTTAATAGCTTAATGGCCGATCGAGGACTAGATAACCCAGAAACCGTACTCATTGTCGATGATGACGATAGAACCGAAGCACAAATTATTCAGGGTTGTGCTAAAGCTGGTTTGCCAATCCGCCATAAACGAATTGCTCATGAGATGAGCTCTCAAATAGTGAGTAAAGAACTTCGTCCAGACCTAATTCTTATAGATCTCTTTATAGAAGATGATGTGGCGCAGCTAAAGAGTACGACAGCGCTAAGCCTGATTATGGAGCTGCGCAATAGATTTCTAGATGTTCCTATCGTCGCCTTCTGTCGCGATCCTGGACGTGCCAAAGTGACAGAAAAGGCTATCAAAGCTGCAAAGTCTATCGATGGAATAACTGCGGTTCTGACCTATCAAAGCAAAAGACCTGAAGACTTTATTAATGAAGTGACTTTGATGCTCAAGAAAAGAAGACTTGCGCGACTTGTTCAGGCTGTTGTCAGAGAGCGTAAACGCTTGCAGTTTGATTGGCGAGCTAAGGCCAAGACAGACCACATCACATTAGAAACCATACTCACACGCTTAGAACCGATTATAACGCCTGGTGATGAGGGCCAAATGTCTGGGCTTGGCGAAATTCCCGATCTTAAATTCAGTGATATTGTTGGTAATGAAAGAGGTGTCAGACAGATTTCAAGAGCGATAGGTTGGTTACAGCATCCTGGTAGAATCGGCCGCTTTGGGTTTAGACCTCCCGGAGGATACTTGCTTGCTGGTCCTCCAGGAACGGGAAAAACTTTCTTGGCCCGGGCTGCTGCCGGGGAGTGTGGCTTACCCTTTTTCAGTATAAATTCGGCGGAATTATTATCCCCCGGGGCGGGTGTTGCAGAAAGTAAACTAAGAGATTTGTTCGCCAATGCCAGAAGGTTAGCGCCTTCAATCATATTTATCGATGAGATAGATGCAATTGGACAGCAAAGAAGAAGTGGTGATTACCACGGTATTGTTAATACGTTGTTGGGAGAAATGGATGGCTTCAGTGGCCA
>NZ_LWGA01000959.1:0-5196 GCF_001635235.1 Oleiphilus sp. HI0117
GCACCGATTGAGGGCTATCGACCTAGAAATGAAAGTTGATACCCCTCTACAAGCCACGGCAGACGGGGGCTTCAGAGGTTTTTGCAATATATGGAGGCAAAATCCCTAGGACCCCGTTCAGAGAGAATTCGAGGATTTTCTCCAATGTGGTCGGCTAGAGTATGGCTTTTTGCGTGTGCGCTGTGAAGACTGTCATCACGAGCGTTTGGTCGCTTTCAGCTGCAAACGGCGTGGTTTCTGCCCCAGCTGCGGTGCCCGCCGGATGGTGGAGAGTGCCGCACTTTTGGTGGATGAAGTATTTCCCGCAGAGCCTATTCGCCAATGGGTGCTGAGTTTTCCTTTCCAGTTGCGCTTTTTGCTGGCCCGTTACCCGGAGCTGATGGGCAAGGTCTTGAGCATCGTTTACCGTATACTCTCAACCCATCTGATTAAGAAAGCGGGTTTTACCAAGGCTACGGCACAAAGTGGATCGGTAACGCTCATCCAACGCTTTGGCTCCGCGCTGAATCTGAATGTACACTACCACATGCTGTTTCTCGACGGGATTTACACCGAAGACGGCCATGGTAAACAGCGCTTCCATCGGGTCAAAGCGCCGACCCACGATGAGCTGAATACCCTCGTTCACACCCTTAGCCACCGCATAGCTCGCTGCCTGGAAAAGCAAGGGCTACTCGAGCGAGATGTCGAAAATACCTGGTTGACATTGGAAGAGGGCGAGGAGGATACGCTCACCCAATTACACGGCCATTCGGTCACTTACCGCATTGCCACCGGCCCCCAGCAGGGGCGCAAGGTCTTTACTCTGCAAACTTTACCGGGGCGAGAAGATAAGGCTGATGCTAGCAGCCGAGTAGCCAACCACGCAGGGTTCTCCTTGCACGCTGGCGTGATGGCCGAAGCGCATCAGCGAGATAAGCTTGAGCGCCTGTGTCGCTATATCAGTCGGCCAGCGATCTCGGAAAAGCGTCTGGCATTGACCGCCAATGGACAAATCCGCTACGAGCTCAAAACCCCTTACCGCAATGGCACTACGCATGTGATCTTCGAACCACTGGATTTCATTGCCAAGCTAGCGGCTTTGGTACCCAAGCCTAGGGTCAACCTTACTCGATTCCACGGGCTTTTTGCACCGAACAGCAAACACCGCGTTCAAGTAACACCCGCTAAGCGGGGCAAAAAGCCCGATCAATCGGAAGGTCTCGATACTGACTGGTGTGACAAGAGCCCTGCAGAGCGCCACCGCGCTATGACCTGGATGCAACGACTCAAGCGTGTTTTTACCATCGACATCGAGGTCTGTGAACACTGCGGTGGCCAAGTCAAAGTGATTGCAAGCATTGAAGACCCGAAGGTGATTGAGCTGATTCTTAATTACCTCAGGCAGAAAGCCGCTAAGGTTGACGCTGCCAAACAGCACGAATTGCCGCCAGAGCGAGCCCCGCCACTGACTCCCAGCCTGTTCGACCCATCGCAGACTCGCCTATTTAATTGACGCTCCTAAGTTCTCAATCCATGCACTGTCAGCCTTTGCGGCAGGCCGGTGGGGCAACTGTCGGCTAGAGATCCATTCGCCAGGCACTTTTCGGTCAAATCGACCAAAATACGACCTGCTTTGGGCGCTGTGAAGCTAAATTCTGGGGCTTAGGCAATAAAAATGAGCAGCAATTTCGGGTATGATACTTCAGCTTAGGGGTGAAAAGGTGCTTTATACTTCCTATACCCACAATATCGGTGGGGCTGCGGCTGTCGAGCCACAGGCGAATGTCGGGGGCGGGCAAGTTTTCTTTGTCGAGCCAGTCGGTGAGCAGTTGCACCCACGCGCCGGTGACACGCATTGCGGTTGCCATTGGGCCCCCTCGAAATCCATTGTGGCGTATATTGTCAAAAAATAGGCGTATTTCGTCAATTGCTGATTAAAAAATAGGCGTAAAGTGAGTGTATTGCGTAATCGCGCTAACAACACTACCGACATAACAACGAGGCGATGCATGAATATCTCCCAGTGGTTTGACGAACTTTGGCTCACTAGCGGTTTGCCGCAACTGCTCGCTCTTGCGCCCGACTGGCTGGCACTGGATACGCGCCAACTTATCTTTGTGATCGCCACGCCGTTTTTCATTGGCGTGTTCGCGTGGGAGTTTTTGCGCATTCGCAATAATCCCGTACTGGTGGATGTGCGTGAATCGGTGCGTAATTTTATGCTCGGTGCCGGCTACCAAATTACCGAGCTGCTTTTCGCAGGGCTGATTTCCTTTCCTGTGTATGCGTTTGTGTACTATCACCGCGTGGCAGACATCGAGCTAACATGGGTCACCGGGATTGCGCTGTGGTTTCTGGTGGATTTGTGTTTTTACTGGATGCACAGAAGCTCTCACCGCGTACGTTGGTTTTGGGCTGCCCATGTGACGCATCACTCGTCTGAGCGAATGAACTTCTCTACGGCGATGCGCCAAAACGCCACCAATATTTTTAACGGCGGCTGGCTGTTTTATTTGCCGCTGGCATGGGTGGGCTTTAATCCGGTGTGGATTGGCATTTGTTATGCGTTGTCGTTGGTCTATCAGTTCTTCATTCACACGACATTGGTGGGCAAGTTGCATCCGGTAATCGAGTTTATTTTCAATACGCCTAGCCACCACCGTGTGCATCATGCGCGCAATCCAGAATACATCGATAGAAACTACGGCGGCGTGTTCATTATTTACGATCGCCTGTTTGGAACTTTCGTCGAAGAGCGAGAAACGCTGCCAGTGGAATACGGCATTACGCGCCCGGTTTATAGCAATAACTTGATCGTCAATTGGTGCCATGAGTACCGCGATATGTTTCGTGACATGGCCCGCAAAGGGGGCTTATGGAAGCGTTTGCAGCATCTCTGGATGCCGCCTGAATGGCAACGACCCGAGGCGGAAAAACGGTCGCAAGCCCAACCGCACGATGACACTGCGGCAGAGGTAGGGAAACGCTAGCGGACATGACAGCAACGGCACAGGCGACGTATTATCGAAGGATCTTGATACGTTGTGTGTGCCCATGACTAGCCCGTTTGATCAACAACATATTCAACAGCATTGGCAGCCGCTGAATTGGCGTGCATTTGACCCGCTTGATGAGGCCAGCCAGCGCTATATTCGCTATTACGGTCTTGATTTCGCCGATGCGTTGCCGGCGTTGTCTCATGGTTTTGGTTATTTTGACGCCGCAGGGCATCGTGTCTCTGTGCATGCTTGGCGGCCAGAAAATCCGCGCGGCACCGTGCTGGTGTGTCACGGGTATTTTGACCATGTTGGTTTGTACCGCCATATTATTGGCCACGTGCTATCGCTGGGGTATGCGGTGCTTGCTTATGATCTGCCAGGTCATGGATTAAGCTCCGGCGCGCGCGCGGTGATCGATGATTTTCGTACCTACCGCGAAGTCATGGAAAACTGCCTCGCATTGGCAGAGAACCATTTGCCAAAACCTTGGCATGTCATCGCACAAAGTACCGGGGGTGCGATAGTGATGGATTATTTGCTGAGTTTTTCCCCGGAAAAAACCTTCCCGTTTGAGCGCGCTATTCTGCTTGCGCCGTTAGTGCGCCCATTTCGTTGGCCGTTTGTGAAGTGGCTACATACCGCAATCAGTCCGTTCGCGAAACAAATTAAACGTGTTTTCTCGATTAACTCCGGAGACAGCGAGTTTCTCGATTTTCTCGAAAATCATGACCCACTTCAGCCGCGCCATGTGCCTGCACAATGGGTTGGCGCACTGAAAAAATGGTTGCCGCATTTTCTCAAAAATTCACCGGTGACCTTTAGTCCAGTCGTCATACAAGGCGACAGTGATGAAACGGTAGACTGGCGGTTTAATCTTAGTGTTATTCGTGAAAAATTTACTGACCCACAGATTCATATGCTGACCGGCGCGCGCCATCATCTGGCTAACGAGCACAGCAATTATCGAAAAGAAATCTTCGCCATTATTGACCGGTATTTGGCGTAGTCATGGCGTTAATAATTAAGGAATGATATGCGCGGTAGGGTGGGGATTGTAATAACAAAATTAAGTGTCGGCATATTGGTGCTTCTGATCGGCACACACGCTTATGCGGACATCCATTATCGTTGCATGCTTAACGAAGAAGAGCGCATTGTCTCTGTGATTTATGGCCAACAAAATGGCGTGCCGCCCTGTGAAGTGCGTTATCAAAAAGACGGTGACGAACAGGTGCTATGGCGCACTCGCACGGAGCAAGATTTTTGTGCCCGTAAAGCCGCCGCGTTTGTTCAGCAGCTAGAAAATTGGCATTGGCTTTGTAAGCAACACGACACCACCCAAGCGGTGCAGCCGATGGTGAGTGAGCAGCCAGTACCGCCGAGATATCTTGCCTATCAACAGCAGCATGCACTTGCGCAAACGTTGGCAGCGGCAGCAGCGATGAAAATGGAAGTGATGTCTTATCGTTATCAGTATGGTCGTTGGCCAGCGGAGATCGACGATTTGGGTTATACCGATGCGCAAATGAAAACCAGCACGATGATTCGTGATATGCGGATTACCCGCGGTGGGGTGATTCGTGTCTTAGCGGCAGAAAAGCTCGGTGAGCATGCGGCGGTGGTATTGACCCCAGTTGACGTGCTGGGTGGGCAAAGTATTGAGTGGCGCTGCGAGACAAATGTCTCGGTATCCGGCGACTTATGTCGTTACCAAGAAGGCGCATCGTTTTACCGTTAGCCGCGTGGCCCCCTTTGTGTGGAAAAATTAGCGAAGCGGTGCACGTTTACTTGCGGTATTGACCTGCTATGCTCAAATAACGGTGGCCGTAATGCGTGTGAGGTGTTGCCATGCACAGCATTAAACAAAAAGTGACAACGCGCTGGCGCGACATGAAGCATGCGCTCCATTGGTGGGGTATTGCGCATTTAGCTAGCCCATTAAAAGGCGAGATCGCGTTGAGCCGATTTTTAGCCTATTACCACCTTGAGCGTGAAGACATCATTGCGCGCGCGCATCAACAGGCCGCGTTATTTGCCAATGATCACGGTAGCGATTGCCGCGATTTGTAATAGTAACCACAGAGTTTGCGTCCCGACTTGAAAACGCGAAATAGTGGTAATCCCCCGGATCACAATAGGGATAACCGCCACAGCGCAAATGAAATACCCGATCGATAGCGGAATACCCAGCAAGGCATGTAAAGCCGATGCGAGA
>NZ_LWGA01000960.1:0-2108 GCF_001635235.1 Oleiphilus sp. HI0117
TCTAGGACTAAAGCGCCGTTATTCAGTCCCAACTAAGCCCCCCTTTGTTGCAGAGTACCTCAATTTAAGTGTTAAATAGATTAACGTAATCGTTAAATGACAGCTGTTTGTCAAAATCACCCTTTAATGCTTCTCGATATAAACTATGCCCAAAAAAACAATTAGTTCCCGGAAAGGACGTTTTATCAAATTAGCTGGAATGACAGCCTCTGTAGCCGGTCGTTATGCCTCTGACCGGGTCAAGTCGGTTTTTAAATCTGATGATAATGCTGCCTTAAGTAAACGCGAAACCTATTCTAAAATGGCTGGTGATGTCGTCGATACTTTAGGTGAGCTTAAGGGGGCTGTGATGAAAATCGGACAGATCGCATCACAAACTCAAGATTTATTGCCCAAAGAGTTTTCAGAAGCATTAGTAAAACTCCAGAAAGAAGCGCCCCCAGTTGAATTTAGTATAATTAAGGCTCAGATTGAGCTCCAGTTAGGCGCGCCTTTGGATGAGCTTTACAGTCGTTTTGATGAAGAGCCGCATGCCGCTGCTTCAATTGGGCAGGTTCATCGTGCCTGTACTAAGCAAGGGCAAGAAGTTGTCGTCAAAGTTCAGTATCCAGGGGTTGCTGAGTCATGCGACTCTGATTTAAAGCAGTTGAGGTTAGCGCTTAAGCTAGGTGGCTTGCTGAAGATGCCAAAAGAAAGTGTTGACGCTCTATTTGCCGAGATTAGGGATCGTTTACATGAGGAGCTCGATTATAATAATGAGGCTGCAAATATTGCGATGTTTCAAAGTTTTCATGATAAGCATCCAAAGATACTCATTCCATCGGTTATCGAAGACTTATCAAATAGGCATATTCTAACGATGGAATACCTACCAGGAGACGATATACAAGCACTAAAGCGTGAGCAGTATACTCAGGATCAGATCAATCAACTCGGCGAAAGACTATTTGAAGTTATGGCTGAGCAGCTATTTGACTTCAAACAGATTCATGGCGACCCGCACCCCGGTAATTTTGCTTTTCGAAAAGACGGTTCAGTTATTGTTTATGATTTTGGTTGTATTAAAACGCTTAAGCATGAAGTTTTAGCAGCCTATAAAGATGCGATTGTTGCTAGTTTGGCGGAAGATTATGATGCGCTAGATGATGCGCTTATTAGATTAGGTGCGCGGGTCGAGAGTAAACCTTCACCAGGTTCAGACTACTACAAAGTTTGGCGGAATATTTTATTTGAGCCCTTTCTGACAAATGACGACTATGACTATGAATCTGCTTCTTTGCATATCGAAGCGGCCAAACAAACTCATTTGTTCTTTAAACATATGTCGCACTTTAGCCCGCCGGTTGAAAGCTTATATATTGACCGGATGATAAGTGGTCAGTACTGGATACTCAAAAGTATGGGGGTTAAGGCGGAATTCCGTTCTAAGTTGGCCCCTTATCTGCAAGGCTGATTAAGCTATGCTTCACTGAGTATTTGTTTAGCAATAATAATGCGCTGTATTTCACTGGAACCTTCGTAGATTGTTGTTACGCGTGCATCACGAGTAAGACGCTCTATAGGATAATCTTTAATATAGCCATTGCCTCCTAACAACTGCAGTGCTGTATAACAAGCTTTGTTGGCGGCTTCTGTTGAAAATAGCTTGGCCATTGATGCCTGTTTTGAAAACGGCGCGCCAGAATCTTTTGTGTAGGCCGCGCTCATAAGGAGCAAACGTGCAGCTTCTAGTTCTGTGTAGGTGTCCGCTAACATCCACTGGATACCTTGAAAGTTCGCGATTGCCTTGCCAAATTGCTCACGTTCTTTTGTGTATATCGTTGCATAGTCGATGGCTGCCTGAGCAATACCAAGTGCTAATGAGCCGACGCCTATTCTGCCGCCGGCCAGTTCGCCAACGGCGACACGATAGCCTTTGTTTAGATCACCCAAAAGTGCACTGTCATCAATGTTGCAGTTATCGAAACTAAGCTGACAAGTAGAAGAGGCTTTTTGTCCCATCTTTTGTTCGGGTTTTCCTATTATTAGGCCGGGAGTCCCCGCCTCGACAAGGAAACAAGAAATGCCTTTTCCTTTTGCCGCACTCTTATCCGTCAGAGCCCAGACAA
>NZ_LWGA01000961.1:0-3982 GCF_001635235.1 Oleiphilus sp. HI0117
GGGGAGCTGGGCTTCTGCGCGGCGATCAAAAGCAATGCTAGCGACCAACTCGGCGCGATGGTCGAAAGGAATACACGGATAAAGTACGTGTTTGTGAACAAAAATATAATAAGAACTAGAGCTACCGGCCGGTGCTTCCTTGCGAATGTCGCTTAGCTCAGTCTCGCTCAATAACGAGTTTTGCCAAGGGATTAGGCGTTCACTAAGGTCAATTGAAGCGCTGCCGAAGATGTTGCAAAGTTCTTGTGCCAAGCCTTCGGGGCCTTTAGATGCACTGTCGTAGAGCTTTAAGGTGAGCACTGAGCTGTCAAGGGGCGCTTTTTTTATAGAACTGCTATACACGTTTTATTCCGAAACTTATCTATCAATGCTGTTAAAGCGTTTGTCTTTTATCTAGTGCGTTTATAAGTGAGCATCATAGGGAATTTTAAGCAACAAATCGGTCTTGACACTTTGTTTTTGTGACAAGACTTCTTAATAAGTAGAAGTACGTGGTGATTCTGTGATCTTATCGCACTGAATTTATAGGGCTTCGTCACAGCGGTACTTACTTGGCTAAGTTCGTGTTTAAGAGGGATGACATTTGAATAGCCTTCATTGATTGAGTTGGATCATGTCTCATATTCCAGAAAACATGCTAATCTGAAGATCTTCACTTACGGAGATCATGTATGAGTCATACTGTTGAAGGTCAAGAGACCCATAAACATTGGGGGCGTCTAGGGCGCTCCATCCTCAATGGAGTGATAGGTGACTACCTTGAAAAAGAATGTAACCCTTTGGCTATCCAGATGGGCTTTTATTACCACTACAAACGCTTGGTCTTAAATGAACACCTCGTTCATCAGCTGGATGCGCCGTTAAGTAATAAGGTGGTTGTATTTGTTCATGGGCTAACAAACCTGGAAACGGTTTGGGATTACCACCTAAAGGCTCCCAGTGAAGGGGAATCTCTCGTCGATCATTATATTGATAGCTGTTTCGACTATAAAGGCGGCGATGTCAGGGAAAACTATGGTACAAAGTTGCAGGAAGATTTTGGTTATACACCGTTCTATCTTCGCTACAATACCGGACTTTCTTTAGAAAAAAATGGTCGTCTTCTGGCAAAGCAACTGACTCAATTGCACGAAGCCTACCCGATTAATATTGATGAACTGATGCTTGTCGGTTTCAGTATGGGCGGACTCTTACTTCGACATGCTCAATATTGTGCCATCCAAACTGATATGCCTTGGCTCTCGAACTTAAGTAAATGTATGTACTTGGGTACACCGCACGAAGGCTCACCGCTTGAAAAGTTTGGCCACTTTAGCGGTGAAATCGTTCGACACTTTCCTCGGGATTACATTAGCCATTGGGCTGATTGGATTGATCGGCGGAGTGAAGGTATTCAAGATTTAAAGCATGGCTTGAAGTTTTTTGCTCCATCTGAAGAAATTGAGTCGTCATGTGCGAGTTTCTATGATCAGGCTCGTCATTACTTTATTAGTGGTAGTGTTGGAAAGAATGAAGATAGCTTTATTAGCAGAGTGATGGGGGATAGCTTGGTCAGACAGGGTAGTGCTAACCCGGGCTCTGCGCCAACACATAGCCAAAACGCTCACTTTGAAGGCCTGCCACATATTCCATTGGCGCACTCTGACCGCGTGTACCAGCAGATAGCATGCTGGGTTGATGAAGATGAGCGAAGATTGCGTACACGTCATGCGGGGAAAGCGCTCGATTTAATCAACTATCAGGTAATACGTAAACCCTATATCCCCGAAGCTGGGCAGCAAGATGTGTCCAATCAAGCTTTATTAGCAGGCACTATCGATTTGATGGCGAGCGCTTACGATAAAACGGTAGAAACAGTTGAGACGGTTCATTACTCAATTGCTGAAGAGCCCTTTTATGTGATGCAAAAATTACCCGTAGTGAGTCAAATAGCCAAACCTATTGAAGCCGTGCACCGAGATATTCTGGATATCGTCTATCGTTCACTAAGAGGTGGCGGCAAGCTTGTCCATCGTGCGGCTAAATTGCTTACCCCGGATGACCTTGCACAAGCTAGACCTAATGCATAGTTTTTACTTTGCCTTTCTATTACCATAAGTAGTGCTATCATAAAAATAACCCAAGCTTTTTCCACCACTTACATAATAAATTTAAGGTGAGTTACATGCCTATGCGTTTTATGTCTGCTTTTAGACACTTTTTACCTATGATTGTCTGCGCGATGCTGGCTGGACTGCTCTCTGGAGCAAGCTACGCCACAGATAATAAGCGGTTTGAATCGTCCGTTCGAATTGGTTACGTACCTCATCTTTCTTTCAAAGTTGATAACGGTATTGCTTCAGGAAGTCTTGCAAATTTGATGGAATGCTCGAGCGCATACTTTTCTCATGTCGAGTTTGTCGAAATGCCAGACTACTCATTCATGGAAGGTGCGCTTGATAGTAATGTGATTGATATTGGTTTGAATATGGTCAAGACCAAATCGCGGGATAAAGTCGCTGAATATGCCTTTGACCTATATACCTCACGTATTTTACTCGTGGGTAATGGTAATTCCCGAAACAATCAAGGTGCAGGTATTCTTGCGGTTAAACAAGGCAGTGATATCGATATTTTGTTGTTGGCTAAGGGCTATCAAGTTAACACTCAAGCTTATTCGATTGATAGGCTGATCGAGATGTATCGTGAAGGACTCATTAATTCATTTGCAGAGTCAGAAGTGAGTATCTTTGATGCGCTTCAGGCTTTGGATGCGGATGAGGTCGATTATGATTATGAAGTACTGGCCGAAGCCGCTGGCGGAGCTTATGTCGCTAAGCACTTCTTGAAAAATAACCCCTCAGTGATTAAAGACTGGCAGCAAGTAACGAGTGTTTGTGCTTACCTTGCACCCAAGATCGAATTATAAGTAGATCCTGTTGTCAGGCCTATGCTCCCTTGATTCGGGCTGATCATCCCTAGGAAATTATGCCTCTTTTCTGATAGAATCCGCGTGCGCCGTAGAGATAGCTGTATAAGTTTTGTGCAGTTTTACGGTGCCATATTCTAGCGATTTACGAAAGAGGTTCGTTGCATGTCTGTTGTTCGATGGCTATTAGGCCGTATTATTCTATTAGTTGATTTTCTGTTTAAGCCTCGTAAACCCAAGCTTTCCAGCGAGAAGCAGTTAGAACTGGACGCGGCGACGCAGAACATATCGCTATATCAGTATGCTGCCTGTCCATTTTGCGTAAAGGTTCGATGGGCTGCGCGTCGTCAGGGCTTAAATATTGAGACTCGTGATGCGAAACGCAATAAGCAGTTTGCTGAAGAGCTACAGTCCGGTGGAGGAAAGCTTAAGGTGCCATGCTTAAGAATAGAAAAAGATGGTGAGCAACAATGGATGTATGAGTCGTCAGATATTATTTCTTATCTTCAAGAGCAATATACATAAGAGAGTCCTGCAGAGGGCCCCAGCCCTCGCTATGCGGAGTTAGATAGGTTCAAAGGTGCGACCTGCCAGCGAGGCTCGGTACAAATCTAGCTGTTACTCTCTCCAAGAACCTTTCTGATTTCCTGTTCTGCATAATCCAGTTCTTTAGCAAAAGAGCTTATTGCTTCTTCTTGCACTTCATTTGGGAACTGTGTGTTGTTTTCCAGATCAATTGCCAGGCAAGCTACTCTATTTATACCCAGTTCTTCAGCACTTGTGCGTAAGCGGCTTGCTTTCTCAGTGATCATTTGTTTGTTGATAGCGCTGAGCCCAGAGTTTAAGTGCTGTCTGATCTCGCCAACTTCAGCGACGAATTGCGATAAGGCACTCCGATAATGTTGCTCGTCTCCCAGGCTAGTTCGCAGGCCAATATTTTGGTCGAGCACGCCAGCGGGAAGGCCTGTTGATGAGCCAAAATTATTGCTTGACGAATCAGGGGCCTCGTCAACAAAATTATCAGGCTCAGGCTCAGGCTCAGGCTCAGGCTCAGGCTCAGGCTCAGGCTCAGGC
>NZ_LWGA01000962.1:0-2959 GCF_001635235.1 Oleiphilus sp. HI0117
ACTGGATCAGCAAGTCAAAGTACGCGGCTACCGAATAGAACTGGGTGAAATTGAGACGCTTATGCGCCAACACGACGCCATTGACGACTGCGCCTTAAGCGTACGAGAAGTCCGTGCCGGCGATACGCGGCTCATCGCTTATGTTGTATGGAAGAATAGCCCGATTAGTCTCAGTGAACTTCGTGAGCACCTGCGACAGCAATTGCCCCCTTACATGGTGCCGCAGCACCTTGAAGCACTCGGGGAGTTACCACGCACCCTTAACAACAAGCTTGATCGAAAGGCTTTAGAAAGCCTCCCTTTATCAGAATCAAGCTCGTTAGGCAAAGAAGAAGTACGGGCCGCTACTACAGCGACTGAACTTAAGTTACTGAGCATCTGGCAAGAAGTCATCAATAAACCCATATCTAACATCAATGAAAACTTCTTCGACCTAGGTGGGCATTCTTTGCTCATTGCACAAATCATCCACCGTGTTGAAATGGATATGTCGGTGCAATTGAAGTTCAGTGACCTCTACGAGTTTGCAGACATCGAGTCTTTAGCTAAAAAAATAGATCAATCGCAGCACACAGAACAATCAACCATAACAAAGCGTTCAGAGAATGAACCAGCCTTATTAACCCTTGCCCAACAAAGGCTTTGGTACCTGAATCAACTGGAAGGAAGCAGTACTGCCTATAACCTTCCCTCTGCATTCAGACTAAAAGGAAAACTCAATAAGCTTGCTTTAAATCAAGCTTTTCAAAACCTAATCAGTCGCCAAGAAGCGCTAAGCGCCGAAGTAATTGAAATTGATTCCCAGCCACATCAACGGCTTCGAAACATCAGTAATTTTGAACTAAGTGAAGTCTCTTTCGCAGATATAGATAAGCCAATTGAACGTGAGCTGGAACTCAAAAAACGCCTGACCGTTTTACAAAACCAGGTTTTCGATATCAATCACGATATTCTTTTTAAAGCAGAACTAATCATTCTTAGTGAAGAAGAGAGCATTTTGTTTTTTATGCCTCATCACATCATATTCGATGGTTGGTCTTTCGATTTATTTATACATGAGCTCAGTGAGAGTTATAACGCATACTGTTGCGGTATCAATGCTCAATTACCTGTACTCGATTACCAGTTTGCTGACTATGCGAATTGGTCACGACTCAACAGTTCACAAGAAGATGTAGAAAAGGATGTCAGCTATTGGGTAGAACACCTCCAAGGAGCTCCTAACCTTGATATGCCGCTTGATCGACCTCGTCCGGAAACTCAGGATATTCGCGGTGAGCAAGTTTCATTTGAGCTACCGAGTGACCTACTTTCCAGGCTTAACGGCTTAGCCCTAGAAAAAGACGTAACTTTATTTATGGTCATGATGGCCAGTTATTGTGCCTTGTTGGCAAAATATACCGACCAAGAAGACCTAGTCATTGCGACACCAATGGCTGACCGAACTAAGCCCGGCACTGAAGACCTGATTGGCTTTTTTGTTAACGCCTTAGTACTTCGCTTTAGACTGAGCCGAGAAATGCCATTCCTTGAGCTATTACAGCAGGTCAAGCAACAATGCCTAGAAGGTTTTGACCATATGAGAGCACCGTTCGAAAAGATCGTCGAACGCCTGAACCCTGAACGTGATATGAGTCGTGCTCCCATCTACCAAACCTCTATCACCTACCAAGACGTATCTAAACGCGAACAAGTCATGGGAAGTGGTGACCATACGATAAACATCAAGCAGTGTGAGATCCCTTCTCATGATTCACCACTCGACCTGAACATATGGTTTAAAAAACGCGGCGACTCACTCAGTGGAGCAATCGTCTATAGTACATCTCTCTTTACTGAAAAAACGATCCAAGGCTTTAGGGATCATTTTCTTACGATTCTCGGACAAATTGCACAAAACCCGATAACCAGGCTTTGCGATATAGAACTACTTAATCAAAGCTCAAGCAAGCAAGTGATGAGACAATGTATAGGACCTGCTCATGCTTGGCATGAAGAACAAGCCAAGGCCCCTCGCACTGTCGGTCACTACCTTCATCATCAAGCTCAACAATTTGCCGAAAGTGATGCCGTCATATTTGAGCAGGAAGTCTTAAGCTATCGTCAGCTTGATGAACTTAGCTCACAGTGGGCTCAGCTCCTATTAGAGGAACATGTATCCGTTGGGGATCGCGTAGGCTTGTGCCTGGACCGCTCTCAGCATATGCTCGCGGCCCTAATTGGCATATTGAAAGTCGGCGCCAGCTATGTCCCGCTTGACCCTGACTTCCCCGATGATCGTTTGGCGTACATGATTGAAGACTCGGGCTTACAACACCTAGTCACTCAAGAAGCGCATATCAAGCGCCTGCCTTCTGTTGCACACATACTCAATACCGACCTGATTTCTGAACGTCTATCACAGCAGAACACAGCTTGCCCAGATGTAACAATCCCTGAGGATACAGCTGCGTATATCATCTATACCTCCGGTTCTACCGGAAAGCCTAAAGGCGTTGTGGTACCCCATGCTTCCGTCATGAACTTCTTACACAGCATGGCAGAAAAGCCAGGGCTCGAGGCTGATGATACCCTGATGGCAGTAACAACTTTGTCTTTTGATATTGCCGTACTTGAACTCTACTTGCCACTATGGGTCGGCGCCAAAGTCATTATTGCCAAGAAACAGGATAGTAGTGATGGTCGACGTTTATTAAGCTTGCTGACAAAGCATCAGGCAAACTTCATGCAAGCAACACCCGCCACCTGGCGATTGCTGATCAGTAGTGGCTGGCAGGGTGAGCCTAGATTAAAAGCACTGTGCGGTGGCGAAGCATTGCCATTGGATTTAGCTGAAGAGCTACTTCAACGCTGTAGTGAGCTTTGGAACATGTATGGCCCAACTGAAACCACCGTTTGGTCTAGCTGTGCCCAGATTACACAAACCCAAACACCGCCTGGATTGGGCTTACCTATCGCC
>NZ_LWGA01000963.1:0-4089 GCF_001635235.1 Oleiphilus sp. HI0117
TGCAATTGGTGAACGATTTGCCCGAAAGTGAGTGGCTCAGAATGTGAAAATTGCTGCTGCATTAAGGTTTACTCTCATGTAACTAAAGCTAACTGATTAGTTAGCTAATCTAGAATAGCGCTCGGCCCAGAGCGCGTTCCCACTTTATATAAAACATAGCAGATAAAAAGATGTTGACGGTTAATAAAGTGATAACCAGGTCTAAGCCTGCGCCTTGAGATAGAAAGGCTTCGACAACTGCTTGAGTAAAATAGAATAAAACGATAAAACAAAGCCACGTATATGAACGCAGGCTATCTTTAATTAAGCCAGGCAGAATGATCAGCAATGGGGAGAGTTTGACGCTTACGACGACCCAGGGTGAGCTTCCTTCGGGTAGGTAGCTTGGAAGGCTGGTGATGATCATCATTAGAATAAGTAAAAGGTAGGAAGCCCAAGTAATGCAGTAGGCGACTACGTTTTTTCTTGGGCGCTGTGGTGTTTGAGACATTCGGTGTTCCATTACAATTGAGGTGAGCTTGGTGTCGACAGTCCGACTTCACCCTCAAACTTATACCGTAGAGGGCGCTTCGAAGCATATATCGTTTATATAAGTTCGAGTACGTTTTCTGGTGGGCGACCCAGAACTGCTTTGTCGCCTTTAATGACAATAGGGCGTTCGATGAGCTTTGGGAATTTCGTCATCGCGTCAATTAATTGGGCGTCGCTAAGTGTTTTATCTGCTAGCTCGTTGTCTTTGTAAGCTTGCTCACCTTTGCGAAGAAGTTCGCGGGCGCCAATGCCTAACTTACCAAGTATCTCTGAGATTTTTTTGGCGTCTGGCGTATCATCTAAATACAGAACAATTTCAGGCTGGATGCCTTTCTCTTCGATAAGCGCTAAGGTTTGGCGTGATTTAGAGCAGCGAGGATTGTGGTATATTTGTATCGTGTCGGTCATAGTTAATCGTCCAGCGTGGTAAAATTAGATGGCATATTGTAACAGGAGTCAGGCTTGAGAATAAAAACACTTTTGCCCTTTGTATTGTTTCTTTTTCTAAGTGCCTGCTCTGAATCTGTTTTCGTCTTTTCTGATGGTCGCCAGCAAGCGCTAAACTCATATAAGGGGCAGTGGCTATTAATCAATTACTGGGCAGAATGGTGCCGGCCCTGTCTCGATGAATTACCAGAATTGAACAAGTTAAATAAAGGTGAGGCCTTCCAGGTTCTGGGTTTTGACTTCGATAAAGCGAAAGGAGAGCTCTTGGATAGCAAGGTTAAGCGGTTGGGAATAGATTTTCCGGTGCTTGATGCAGACCCGTCTAGCATGTTTTCTCAGAAATTGCCGAGTGGCCTGCCAGCGACAATGTTAATAAACAAGCAGGGGAAGTTTGTTAAGTGGTTAATGGGGCCGCAAACGGCAGAGTCGATCAATAGGCATTTAGGCTTGGAGTAAAAGTAGCTGTTTTTACTCTGAGCTCAAATATTGTTAAGCCAGAGTTGATACGCGCTCTGCTTCTTGGATTACCCGTTTAGGGCACCTGTCCATCACCACTGATATTCCTGCTGCACGTAACTTGGCTGCAGCAGTTTCATTGATGACGCCAATCTGCATCCAAACAACCTTGGGTTGTAGAGTTTTCGGAAGTGCTAGCACTTCGTCACATATCGATGCAGCGGCTTCAGAGTTTCTAAAAATATCGACCATGTCGACCTTAATGGGCAGCTTGGTGATGTTTTTGATTACCGTTTCACCTAACAGATTCTGGCCTTCTAGGTCTGGGTTAATCGGTGTGATTTTGAAACCTTTGTTTTGCAAGAAGTTCATGACTTCATTACTTGGTCTTTCGGGTTTTTGACTGGCACCAACTAAGGCAATTGTTTCAACTGAGTTGAGTAGATCTATCAACTGGTTGTGGTTAAATTGTGTTTTGATAAGGTTCACCAATGCGTCTGATACGGGAATTAAAGTCGTAAAAAATAAGCGCTAAGATGCTTCGACAAGGCCTTAAGTCATGCTAACATCTCAGCTCCTACAATATGTCATCGCGATACCTCATGCCAGCAAAATTTGTTCATCTCAAGTTACATACTGAATTCTCCCTTACCAACGGTTTGGTAAGGATCAAACCGCTGATTAAACAGTTGGTCGATGAGGAGTTTCCGGCGGTCGCGATCACTGATCAATCTAACCTGTGTGCACTCGTCAAGTTCTATAAGTCTACGCGCGGTTCTGGTATCAAACCGATCGCCGGGGTTGATATTTGGCTCGAAAACGAAAGTGAGCCAGACAATCCAAGCCGTCTTACCTTGTTGGCAAAGACTGACAAGGGTTACCTTAATATGACCGAGTTGGTCTCGAAGGGTTTTACTGAAGGGCAAGATTATGGCAAAGCGGTCATCACGAAAGAGTGGTTGAAGGAAGCATCAGAAGGTCTGATTGTTTTGTCCGGTGCGAAAGATGGAGAAATTGGCCGTGCTTTGTTGGCTGGGAGAGAAGACCTTGCTGTTGAGCTCTTGGAGCACTGGATGTCGGTTTTTTCTGATAGTTTCTACCTTGAACTTCAGCGTACTAATCGCCCTAATGATGAGGAATGCGTTCATCTGAGTGTTGCGCTAGCCGAGAAGTTATCGTGTCCGGTTGTTGCGACAAACGATGTGCAATTTCTGGCTGAGTCTGATTTTGAGGCTCACGAAGCCAGGGTTTGTATTTCAGACGGTGAAACACTCGATAACCCAAACCGGGAAAAGCTCTATAGTGACGCTCAGTACCTTAAAAGTGCTGACGAGATGTTGGCCTTATTCGAAGATATTCCCGAGGCCGTTGAAAACACGATAGAAATCGCTAAACGCTGCAATGTGGAAATTCGTTTGGGCGAGTACTTTCTGCCTCAATATCCCGTGCCTGAAGGCATGACAATGGATGAGTTTTTTCGCAAGCTTTGTCATGACGACCTGGATGAGCGCTTAAAAGTAATTTTGGCTAATTGTCCTGAAGACGAGCTTGAGGAACGGCGAAAACCTTATCTGGATCGCTTGAAATTTGAACTCGATATCATTCTTCAGATGGGGTTTCCCGGCTATTTTCTGATCGTAATGGACTTTATTAAATGGGCGAAGGATCATGATATCCCTGTTGGCCCGGGTCGTGGTTCAGGTGCTGGTTCACTTGTTGCATATGTATTGAAAATTACCGACCTGGATCCCTTGCAATACGATCTACTATTCGAACGTTTCTTGAACCCGGAACGTGTCTCGATGCCTGACTTTGACGTTGACTTCTGTATGGATGGGCGAGACCGGGTTATCTCTTATGTTGCTGATCATTACGGCAGGGATGCGGTATCGCAGATTATTACCTTTGGTACGATGGCAGCAAAGGCTGTGGTGCGAGATGTTGCGCGTGTGCAGGGTAAATCTTACGGTTTGGCTGACCGGCTTTCGAAGATGATTCCTTTCGAAATCGGCATGACTTTGTCAAAGGCGATTGAGCAGGAACCGACCTTAAAAACTTTTCTTGATGAAGACGAAGAAGCCCAGGAGATCTGGGAAATGGCTGTCTGTCTAGAAGGGATTACGCGTAACGTCGGTAAGCACGCCGGTGGTGTTGTTATCGCACCGACTAAACTGACAGACTTTGCTGCACTTTATTGTGATGAAGAAGGCGGTGGCCTGGTTACCCAGTTCGATAAAAATGATGTTGAAGATGCAGGCCTGGTTAAGTTCGACTTCTTGGGGCTTCGTACTCTAACTATCGTTGACTGGGCTTTGAAGATGATTAACCCTCGCTTGGCAGCGAAAGGTAAAGAGCCTATTAATATTGACCATATCCCACTGGATGATAGGCCCTCTTTTGAATTGCTGAAGTCAGCAGAAACAACGGCGGTATTCCAGCTGGAATCCCGTGGTATGAAAGACTTGATTCGTCGACTTCAGCCAGACAACCTTGAAGATATGATCGCACTGGTTGCACTATTTAGACCGGGGCCTTTGGAGTCAGGCATGGTTGATGACTTTATCAACCGTAAGCATGGGCGGGCAGAAGTAGCCTATCCTCATCCTGACTTTCAGCATGAGAGTCTGAAAGGCATTCTAGAACCGACTTACGGTG
>NZ_LWGA01000964.1:0-7227 GCF_001635235.1 Oleiphilus sp. HI0117
CGAGAGCCCTGGAACAAACAAATATAAACTTATCACATCAACAACAGATACATTCTCGCCAACAAACAACGTTGATTGACTATGAAGGCCAGCTATCGCAAGTATCGCAAACAGAGAACAGTTTGATACCAATGCTCCTGGAAATGATTGACTGGATTGATACGCAAGTAAATAACGACCTAGCTTTCCACCAACATAAGAGACTGGCACGTATCGCGGCACTCAAAGAAAAAGCATTTAACCCGGAAATACCGATAAGCCACCTTTACCACTCAGTGCTTGAAGCCTTTCAGATTGAAAACGAGTTTGGCTACAGCATTGAGTCATATCAGCAGGAGATCATAATTGATAACAAAGAAGTGGAAGCACAGATACTTCGGGTTGGGCGTATCGGAATGTATTTCCTCAGTCTTGATCAGCAAAGCGCTGGCTATTGGAGCCAACAAAAGCAAAGCTGGCTTCTGGCGAGCCCCGCCCTTCTTGAAAATGTTGCGCAAGGTATTAAGGTAGCCAAGAAGCAGCTTCCACCTTCCCTTTTAACACTTACTGTTGAAGCGGACGGAAATTAATACTATGAAACACCTCCAAAGCGCATTCATTATTTTCTGCCTGCTGACAACTCCTTGTTTGGCTAACGCTAGCACCGAACCGAACGGTAATCCGCAAAACACATTAAATAAGCTGTACCAAAAGATACAACAAGAAAGAACTCAGCAGGCTCAATCAAACCAAGCCCGAGAACGATCTTTTCAGCAACAAAAGCAGCAACAAAAAGAAAAACTTGCGGCCCTTCAAAAGGAGCTTTCCAATAAAAGAAAGGAACTTAAAACCCTCAACCAGACTGTTAGAAAAACCGAACAAAGCATTGACGATGCAAAACATCAGTTAGCAGAACGAAGTCACGCGCTAAAAGACCTGTTCTCTGTGTGGAAGCAAGCTGTTAAAGATGGTCAGTCGAATATGGAGGCCTCCATTATTAGTCATGAGTCACCTGCAAAGCTTGAAACATTTCGCATGCTGGCAACTAAAACAGCACTCCCCGACTCAGATGACTTAAGAGCCCTTTTCGAGCTACTTCAATATGATATTCAGCAAAACCGCCAAAGCCACACCTACCAAGGTGAAGTAATTACAGTAGATGGCCAGCGAAAACAGACGGTTATCCAACGCATTGGTACGTTTACCACGACCAGCGAAGGTAATTTTCTTGTTCACAACCCGGCGAATAACACTCTAAATACGCTTCCAATACAACCAAATTCAAAATACCAAAGAGTCGTTGAGCAAGCCGAATACCAGGCTCTAAGTCCCAACACACCCCTTACAGCGGTAATCGACCCTTCGAACGGTTTGATACTTGAACAGCTGGCACTGATTCCCAGCTTGGAAGATCGCTTCCACCAAGGCGGATATATTGGCTACGCCATTGTCACATTAGGTTTACTAGGGCTCTTACTAAGCTTGTTTAGATGGTTAACAATCAGCTACTCTCAACGAGCAATCAAAAAACAAATGAGATCACCGTAAATTGCAGACGCTAGCAATCCTCTTGGCCGAATAATTCAGGCCTATCAGGCATGCAAAGGAAATGAGGAAAGCAGTTCAAGTGACGAGCAAAGTACTCAGCTAAAACATGATACGCTTGAAGTTCAGCTACAAGAGATCGTTATGTCCGAGATGCCTAAGCTGGATAAGGGCCTGGGGACAATCAAACTACTCGCTGCAGTCGCCCCTCTTCTGGGCTTACTCGGCACCGTTGTTGGCATGATCAATACCTTTCAAAGTATTACTTTAGTCGGAAACGCAGACCCAAAACTAATGGCTGGCGGGATATCACAAGCGCTAATGACTACAGTTCTTGGACTACTGGTAGCCGTGCCACTACTATTCTCTCACAATCTGTTAGCAGCAAAGTCGAAAAAGGTTCTTATGTTCCTTAGCCAGCAAAGCCTAGGCTTTATTGCAAAATATATGAGTGAACAAGGCTCAATAGAAGCTAACGCAGCTCAAGACACTCGCCCTTCCAAGGCAGACTGTTAAGATGACGCAAATTGGTTTCGACTTTTACTCAAGCATTGATCAATTAATCAAGCTCGGTGGTTTACCTGTCGCGGCCATACTGGCTCTGAGTGTATTAATCTTTATACTTTTTTTTGAACGCTTACTATTCCTAAGTCTCAGCTTTAAAAATACAATTTCAATGTTGGAGAAGTACTGGAGCGAAAGTGCTAGCTTGGCAAAGTCAGGACTAAATTCCTGGGACAAGCAAAGAGTTCAGGAAGCGCTGCTTTCTGAGGCAAGAGCAATGACACGCCACTCTTTTTGGCTCTTGAGAGCAGCGATTATTGCTTGTCCGTTAATCGGGCTAATGGGCACGGTAAGTGGAATGGTACTTGTTTTTGATCAAATATCGTTAAGCGGAACTGGAAACCCTCGTTTGATGGCCTCGGGAATATTTCAGGCAACCCTGCCTACCATGGCAGGCATGCTGATATCGATTATAGGGCTTATTATGCAATACATTCTGCGCCGCTTAAGTTTGCGCGCACAAGGTATACTCAAGCATCAATTCCCCCTATTAGAAGAAGGGGGCGTCAAGGCATGAGAACGCGCTTTCCTTTTTTCAACAATGAAGAAGAAGACGTAGAAATCAATATGACACCAATGTTGGATGTCGTATTCATTCTGCTAATTTTCTTTATTGTTACCACCAGTTTCATTCGCGAAGCGGGCGCTAACATTAACCGCCCTCAAGCCCAGACATCCAGCACACTGCCTCAACAGGCAATTATTGTAGCAATCACAGCTCAAAATAAAGTGTGGATCGATCAACGGCAAGTTGAACCACAAACCATCAGACGCAATATTGAGCGTTTATTGAGTGAGTCGCCAGAAAGCACTGTCATCCTCCAGGCCGATGAGCATGCACGGACCGGTTTATTGATACAGGCATTGGACCAGTGCAAACTTGCAGGCGCCAAGAACATCGCCGTTGCGACACGCAAAGAATCAAACAGTGGAATCTAGGTTTATGGATAACACCATTTGTCGACTGCCGCTAAGTCAAAGCCTTACACGTTGGGTACTCGCCGCCCTATTAGCCATAATCTGTGTATTAGCCATTAGCAAGCTTATGACGAGTCTGATTACTCCGCTTAGCGTCGAAGCTGCGATCTACAAATTTCTCAGCATTGACTTCATTCGGATTGAAGCAAACTCTTCAAGCGCGCCCGAGCAAGAAGAAGAGCTGCCACCACCCGAAGAAGCAGAACCTGAACCACCCAAACCCAAACTAATCGATCAAGCAGCGTTTAACCCCCGGCTTCCAAAGCTTTCGCTAGACTTGAGCCCTATCGATACACCTTCGGTGCCACTTTCATTAAGCCCACCTGAATTCCCGGCAAGTTCCCTTAAACCCATACAAAGTGCCGCCCCGAGTTTTGATGAGCAACTGTTTCCCTTGCTCACGCCAGACCCGCTCTACCCCAGAAGAGCAAAACGCGCAAGACTGGAAGGATGGGTTAATATTAGCTTCACTATAGGCTTGAATGGAAGCGTGAGTGATGTACAAGTCCTAAGCGCCGAACCAGAGGGCATTTTTGAAAACAACACCATACGTGCCGTCAAAAATTGGAAATTCAAACCTCAGCTTCTCGGGGGAAAGCCTAGCACTCGTCGGGTTGTTCAAACCATTAATTTTACTCTGGAAAAATAATGCTTTGGTTTATGTTTCGACACGCACATAGACGCCTTACTTTCCTGGTATTATCCGTGGCTTTGCTGAGCACCGGCGAAGCCTGTTCTGCTGACTATTCATTCAATGTACCGAGCGAGGTTTTGGAGTTACAGCCGAACAAGCATGCCCAAATCAATAGCCGAACCCAGCGAACACTTGCCCAAGCCTGGAGCGACTTTGAAAAGCAGCAAAGTGCCAAAGCACTTAGCACTCTAGAACGCGTTATTTCTGAAAATCAGCACAATCCCGTGGCTACATCTTATGCGCTCTATTCTGCCTCTCAGATCCTTGCTCAACTCGAACAATATGAACTGGCGATTGGCTTAATACAATTGCTTTTACGACTAGACTCTCTGAATGAGTCGTCCCAGGTTAAACAACATCTGCTGCTTGCCCAGCTGCAAATTCAAACAGGGCACTTTAGTGAAGCAAGCCAAGCGCTGCAAACACTCATATCATCCCAACAACCGAATCAGAGTATAGAACCAGAACAGCTAAGTGAGTGGTATTACTTACTGTCTTATTCACAGTTCCAGACTAAAGACTACTCAAACTGCTTTAACAGCGCCAAACATGCCTTAAAATTGGCTCACCCTAAGCAAGAAGCGCTTTATCAACTACAACTCAATAGCTTATTAGCGCTTAAAGATTACCCCGCGAGCAGACTTATCATCGAGAAGCTAATATCGCTCGAACCCACCAAAAAGGCTTATTGGCAACAATGGGTGCGTATAGCGATTCAATTAGGTGAGCATCAACAAGCCCTATCGGGCATGGAACTACTAAAAGAAACACAAGCCCTTAGTGCTACAGAAGTTTTACACTTATCACAATTACAGCTATCAGAAGGCCTACCTTTCCAGGCAGCTCTAATCCTCGAAGCCGCTCTAAGCGAGAAAACTGTCAAAGCCACAGCTGCGAATATTAAAAGGCTAGCCTATAGCAGGGAACAGGCAGGCCATAATGAGAAAGCCATAGATATACTAAGTTCTAGCTCCTTTATCACCAACTACCAGGACTCTGCTGACAACCTAGCAATTTTAAAACAGTTAAGCCGGCTCTTGGTTAAACAGGCCTTATGGAATGAAGTGATTCAAGTCATCCACGAGGTGAGTGGAGGTTCCTACATGCAATGGTTAGCTCTCGAGAAAGACTATAACAAAGACAAGGTTTTGATCGGTCTGGAGTTAGGTAGGTCTTTATTTTATTCTGACAAACTCAATATGGCTGAAACTTTGTTTACTGCGCTTGACGATCACTTGAGTAAGCTAAAACAAAGCAAGGCAAACCGCCACCAAGCCGACACTATCGATATTCACATCATCGAAAAACAATTAGCTCAGTGGACAAATTACCTTGCCAACATTAGCAAGCATTAGACGTTTAAAAGTCGATAATGCCTTGGACAGGCTCATCTATCGTAAGCTGCATTAACTCTTCATTACTGAGATTTTTGTACTTATCTGCTAGCTTGGCAATGCTCTTAACCAGCCCTCGGCAATCTTTTCCTGCCGCCTCACACTTATCCATATAGCGCTTAACAGTTGGCTGAAATGCCTTGACCCATGCTTGCTGCTCAGGCTCACTAAACTTTATAATTTCAACACCCTGCTCGGCCAAGGTATTTTGTGCAGTTTGTGCAAATTCTTCAGTGCGCTGCACAACAGCCAAAGCCAATTTCTGCTGAAAGTCCGACAGTAACTGCTTGGTTGGTTTATTCAGCCGATCAAAGCTACGACGATTCATACAAGTCTCAATGGTCGTTGGTGCAATATTCAACTCTGTATAGTACTTGGCTTGCTCATAAATTTTAAAAGGAATAAAGCCCATATCAACCCAAACGATTGCATCAACCACGCCTTGCTGTAGGGCTGAATAGATCTCTGGAAACGGAATACGAACAACAGAGTAGCCTAAGTCTTCTGCCGCACCCGGCGCATTCATAAATGACACCACCTTTTTGCCTTTTAAGTCTTCAGGTCTACGAATAGGTGTTTTGCTCATTAAGCTTAGAGGTCTCACTGGCATAACATGTGCTGGATAAACACCTCGTCGAGTGAACTCCTCAGCCAAGCCATCAGCCATTAGCTCGTTCACAATTCGTGCAGTTAAGTAAGGGTTGGAAGGGGCTATATAGGGGAGCTGGATGGTTTTAAACAACTCAAAACCTTTTGCTTCGGCCAGTGTATAACACGTCCCAAAATCAGCCACGCCAGCGCGTAAAGCTTTGAAGCCTCCGGTGACACCATAGAGAGACCCACCGCCATACATTTTAATTTGCAATTCGTTGTTGGTTTTACGTTGTATCCAATCAATCCCTTTCTGCCAAACCGGTGGTAAATGAGAAACAGGAGGCGCCGGGTGTGCAAACTTCCACTGTGTCACTTTGCCACTCGTCGGGATCGAACCACCCTCCTCTAGCAACCAGGCGTCAACAGGTGTCGCGGAATAGGAAGTTGACGCGCCACTCATGAAGGCCAACACAAACCCAAGCATACGAAGCATTGCTTTAATTCTCTTAAACAACTCTTTTTATCTTTTATTATCGATATTGTTAACACTTAACGCCTGACTGACAGCCAGTTGGATATCCATAATTATGACAAATATCAATTCATGGACTACATTGTATAAACCTACAGTTCTATAAGAGATTGGTCAACGTGTCAGCCACAATCACCGACGATATTCCCTATTCAGGTTACTGCGCCCCTGGCTATGAAGCCGTGAAGGAGGCTTTTCTAGTAAACCTCAAAGAACGGAATGAAATTGGCGCTAGCGTTGCCGCCTATAATCACGGCGAAAAGGTAGTCGACTTATGGGGGGGGGGTTATAAGGATAAAGGTAAAACACAACTCTGGGAGGAGGATACTCTTTGCTGCGTTATGTCCGTTACCAAAGCTATCGCTTCCCTCGCTGTACTCTCACTTGCGGACAGAGGAATCATCGATCTCGACCAGCCTGTCTGCACGTATTGGACAGAGTTTGCTCAGGCGGGAAAAGACAAAATCACAGTACGCTGCGTTTTGGCTCAACTCGCAGGCGTTCCTGTTGCCGATGCAGCGCCTGCCGGTTCCCTCTATCAAAAAGGGGTTGTCGAGCAAGCATTAGAAGTTCAAGCACCACTTTGGCCCGCAGGCTCTACTCCCTGCTACCACTCTTTTACTCATGGCCCTCTGTGCCAGGCTTTGATCAGTAAGTGTACCGGTCAAACCTTAGGGCAATATTTGCAAGAAGAAATATTTGGGCCAAACAATATTGAATTCTACCTAGGCATGAATGAAAGCCAGATTACTCGTTGCGCCGATATCGTCATATCTAATGGTGTTCCTACCTTACAACAAGTCAACGACCCAAACTCTTTACTTGCTAGAGCTTGGAAACCAATCCCGGACCCTCAGCGTATGTTTGAGGACCCTGATTTCCGAACCCACGAGTTCGGGTCTGGCAATGGCCATAGTAACGCTAGAAATATCGCAAAGATTTATAGC
>NZ_LWGA01000965.1:0-1874 GCF_001635235.1 Oleiphilus sp. HI0117
TCAGGGAAAAATTCGTACCGGCACTTTTTCTTACCAGAACAAAGGGGCCATTAATATCCATACCACCGCCTTCGTAACCATGATACAAGGCGTCAACCGTATCAGGAGGAAGCGTTGCAGCATTGCCTACTGCACTGATCACCAGGGAATTGACAATAATTAACAATTGAAAAAAGGCTTTAAAAAAAGGCACCTTGGCTTTCATTTTAATTACAGCCACAGCCACCTCCTGCGCCGCCCTCTGCTCCGCGAGCAGACTCCCTTGCCTGGTATACATGGTGAATGTATGCACCCGCTGCCCCATGTCGATCTAAGCTCATAATAGGGTCGGCCAAATTACTTCGCTCATAGGGTTTTACCCACGGCTTAATTTCACCGCAAGCCTGCAAGCCACCAAAAGACAGCAAACAGATAATGACGCATAGGACTGGTTTAATACTGTTCATATTAGGAACCCGTGAACTATTCTCTGATCAACTGTTTAACCTGGTTTGCGTACTCTTCTTCATAGCCGGGCTTATATCCGCGATGTAAAAAGCGCTTGTTGCCATCGCGATCAATCATCACAGTTGTCGGCATCGCATCCACCTCGTACATCTCACTTACCTTGCTTGTCGAGTCATAGACCACAGGAAAATCAACCGGCAGAGCTTTCAAAAAGCGATCTGCATCAGCTGAATCTTCATCCACATTGACCGCTAAAATGGTAAAACCCAAGTCTTCATATTTGGCAAAAATATCATTCATCAAGGGCATTTCCTGACGACATGGCCCACACCATGAAGCCCAGAAGTTCAGCATCACGACTTCTCCTTTTAACTCTTCAAGCCGGATATTGCTGCCTTGATTACTTTTGAGCGTAAAGTCGGGTGCCGCGCCACTCAGTTGCTCAGCACTCGATAGGCCAGATAAACTCAACAAAGCGGCTGTCACTAGAGACTTGGCTATGGTCATTCGCATCTTGATTCCCTCAATTCTTTTCAGTAAATACTTTCATTTTTTAAACCCTTCCAAGCATGCTTAGAAGAACAGGGACACACCCATTCCCAGCTCTGAGTTAAAACTGATTTTCTCAGGCCCTACGACATCTATTTCGTAAAAGTGCTCTTTCGCTGTAAAGTGTAAAGAGACAAAATCAGTCAGTAGTAATTGGTACCCCAATCCGACTACCCCCGTTAAACGGGTTTCTCCGGCAAAGTCTGTTGCACCAACAGCTGCAGATACGTAAACGTTATTGTTAAAGGCATAATCTCGGCCAAAATAGCTTTCGCCAGGAAGCTTAAATGCCACCCCAAAGTTATAGTAAAGGTAATCACGGTCATCACTCGATAACACCTCTACAGCACCAAGGGTCTCAAAGCTGCTTTGCCCTGCTTCACTCATCCCGATATGCGTTTCAAACATCAGGTTTCCACTTAAATGAAACGCCAGACGAGTGCCGTAAACCAATGCAGACTCGAAATCTTCAATGTTCATCACGCCGGTAAATACGCCGAGCTCAAAATTCTCTGAGTCGATCATTGCCTCATCAAGCACTACCGGCTTTACATCAGGCTCTATTAATGGGCTATGTTGCTCAGCACAAGCATTCCCCACCACCGCTGACAGGGTTAAAACCATCAACCAAATACATTGTTTGCGCTTCTTCAAAAGAACACGCTTAATCCAATTTTCCATTCTGTCGCTTCTTCGTTGCTTTCACGGTTAGTAAAAATTTTATAGTCCTTCACTTCCATACGAACAAAATAACGGTCGCTCAAGTAATATCGTGCCCCTATACCGGCATGAATAGATTCTTCGTCCCGCTTTGCTTCTTCAGATAAGGTCGCCTTGGGGCTGATAAATACCATGCCCGCCCCTAAAGTAAAAAACGG
>NZ_LWGA01000966.1:0-4032 GCF_001635235.1 Oleiphilus sp. HI0117
TCCGCTTTGTAATATTTGATACCTAACATAATCGATTCCTCTAAGGTTGTTTTTAATTCATTTAGTGTCTATATGTCACTTTTAAACAATAGTGTCTTATAGTTACTTTTTAGTCAAGCTAAAAGTGTCGAAAAGTCACAAATAAATTGCATCCCTCACATGAATCTCTAAAATAGGTTACATACGCCCTATAACGAGCCTTAAAGATGAACGAAGCCGATTACTTAAAAAGCTATGATAAGACAGAATTTGAAAGTCCGATTTTAACTGTCGATAGTGTTTTATTTACATGCCACGAAGAAACCTTAAAAGTTCTGCTAGTAAAGCGTGCTAATCATCCTGATCAAGGGACATGGGGCTTACCTGGCGGCTTTGTAGATTTAAAGAAAGATACATCGATACAAGATACTGCGATTCGAAAGCTACAGGAAAAGACAGGGATCGCCCCACCCTATATAGAGCAGCTAATCAGCCAAGGCGGGCCAAAACGGGATAAACGAGGTTGGTCGGTCACAGTTTGCTTTAGCGCGCTAATCGCTTATGAAGACTGCAGCGTTCACATTGACTCTGTTTCAAACGTGCAATGGATTACATTAGAGACAGCACTAACAATGGAACTAGCATTTGACCACAAGTCGCTGATAACCGCAGCCCTAGAACGCTTGCGCCAGAAAGCGCTGTACTCAATCGTACCGGCCTTTGCACTTCCAGAAAAATTCACCCTACCAGACCTCCAAAAAGTACATGAGATTGTTCTAGGTAAAGAGATCCAGAAAAAGTCATTTAGAAGACGAATTGAGCAGGCTAACCTGCTAATTGATACGGGTGAAAAACAAGCGAGTGGCAAACGCCAAGCAGCACTTTATAAAATGAAAGACGAATCTGGGGAATATAAGTTTTTGAGGAATTTGGAAAGTTAGAATGAATCCGCTATCTTTTTGGCTATTCTATCTAAAATAAAAAAACTTCTATCGGCTTGATGTTTGAGCATACAGTCTGCGAATTCAGTGCGGCCCAACCTAACGCCTCACTAGGGCTTAAATGTCCACATATCGGACATTGACCTTACGGGCAATTTCTACTCTACTGGAGTCGATTGAGAATGCTTTGATAGCCTTCTCTCAATAACGCAGCTGATGCAGAGGCATTCTGTTTGATTTGCGCTAAGGGTTGAGCTTTCATAGGTGCATCACTTCCCAATTCGTAGCTCTTTGCATCAATGACAATTTGAAGCTTCGGAATGACAGGATCATCGTCACCTTCTGTGGTTTTAAACCCATAATGATTAATTGTGATTTGGACGGATTTGCGACTGCATATCTTGGGCCTTGTTTCACTCAAGCACTGCTGCTCAAACCAATTTACAGTCTCTTCATTCACTATGTCGACAAATCGATATTTGCGTGAGAAGGTTTCGTGTATTTCTTTGGCAATCCCCTCATCAATAGCCACGCCAATAGCAATACCGGCGGGCCCCAACGAAGACATAAGCATCATGCCAGCACCAGCGCCTTTACCTTCAAACCGAATGCGGTCTTGACCGGATACAACTGCACTAAGTGTTGGATAAGCATTGGTTTTAATTGCTTGGTTGCTACATGCTGATAAGCATAGTAATACCGTCAAACCTAATAATATTTGTTTCAATCTCAGCCTCTCATTTCATCAATTCAAAACGTCAAATATCAACCTGCTCAGCAATATGTAAGGCATCGTCGATTTCAACACCGAGATATTTTACCGTACTATCCATTTTTCTATGACCTAGCAATATTTGAACAGCTCTTAAATTTTTGGTTTCACGATAGATAATCGTCGACTTTGTTCGTCGTAATGAATGCGTACCATAGGCCACCCTATCTAAGCCGAGACCTCTTACCCAACCCTCAACAATGCGGGCATACTGCCTTGTCGTAATGTGTTTAGACTTACGGCACCGACTCTTGAACAAGTAATCATCAAAACTTAAGTTTGCATGCCTCATCCAATCAAGGATAGATGCCTTACTCTTTTGCGTAATTTCGAACTGAACAGGCTGTTTTGTTTTTTGTTGAATGATGGTAGACCTCGACAGCACATCATCGCCTCGGTACACGTCACGAACTTTCAGTTTAACAAGGTCGCATCCACGTAACATGGTATCAATCGCTAGATTGAACAAAGCTAAGTCTCGACGCTTATGACTTAGCTCAAGCCGAATACGTATACCCCAGATCTGATTGATCTTTAGCGGTAGTTTTTGTCCCGTTAACTTTTCTATAGAAGGTGTTAGGGCTTCATTCATGATAACTCTCCTTTATGTTTAGAAGAGTTATCATTATGGTCAATAATACAAAAAACTGCCTTCAGTGACGCATCAGACCCTATTTAAGACGACCACCATCCCTAATATTAAGTACTAGTCTCACCAATATTATGAACTCTGATATAACCGTTTGCGCAATCACCTTTGCTATCATACCCAATATAGGCTTCAGCCTTTTTGGTATGAAGTGTAAGTAACATCGAAAACATTCTATTCGCTCCTGCTTCGCTTACATCAGTACCAATTGCAAAGTAACCACTATTACATGTTGGGTGATTAGGTTGATTGTCAAGTTTGAACAAAACCAATCCATAGGGATATGTAAAGATGTTTTTTATATGGCCTCGCATGTTAGTGTCATAGTCAGCGTAGCTAACTAAGGTGTTAGTTATAAGTAAGAAAAATACTATCTTCTTCACAATAAGATCCCTTCAAATTTGTTCTTTTCACAACCTATTTCAGACTAAATATAAACTTAGTCGATTAAGTAAATATAACTGGCTTTAGGATAGTTCCTACCACTATCAATTCCGCAACCATCTAGCCAAAACTGCACTTTTTGGTTCGCCATTTTTGCAGCTAGCGCAAAACTGACTATTTCGTTATAAGAATCTATGCCTTCGAAGATTAGCACGTCTCTATTACTATTTTGTCCACTTCCGTTACAATCACTCGGGTCCTGGAAATCAGTACTTCCAGTAACCCTCAAGAAACCACCACCTATCCTAAGGGTCTTGATATCCACCAAACCTGATGCACCAGTTTGAGCTCCTGCAATCCCTCCAAAAGACAACAAACCTAGAATAAGCATACATACAAATCGCATAAAACTTCCTTTTCCCTAGTCTTTAATCAACCTATTCCAGACTCACTCTCTGAAGAGTCTCAATTGATGAAAACGTATCTCCACAAACACCATTTCCTTTCAGCAGCACTGTTTTTCCAGATGCATATGCAGCCAAGAGCATTGAAACCATCGTGCTCTTTCTCAGCTCTGAATTTAGTGGTAACACATATTCCCATGTCGAATTTGTTGTACAACCTGAGGCCGTATAAGTTCCAGTTGCGCTAACAAACATAATGCCCCCATTAACCGTATCGACCATCAACTTATCTACTACCGCTCCAGCTAAAGTAGAAGCAACGGATGCAGTCGAAAAAGATAACAACAGAATAAAACCAATTCGCTCTATCATATATAATTCCCAAAAACTGTAAGAGCTTGTTTCAACCTGTTGTAGGCAGTGCTGGTATATCTAGTTACATGAACTGTTGGTCCTAATCGACCAATAATTCCATCCGCTCAATTTTGGGGTAATTTGAAACACAACCATCAATATAAATATTAATTGGTTTATTTGCCGCTGATGCTACTAGAGCCATAGAGTACATTTCTTTTGAAAGAACTGCTGATGCATCCCACCGCGGTTTGACATGATAAGTACAACTAGTATTGCCAATTGTCGAAGGCTCAGTCTCAATTATAAACAGCCCCGGCGAATTTTGAGCAATTAACTTTGTTATTTTGACTTTACCATTGGCGTCCCAAGCATGGACCTGAAATGATACAAGACATAATAGCGTCAGAATAACTTTCTTCACTGAGTGATTCTCCATTTTTCTCTTTTTAACAACGCCCGGTTGAAGCTTGAAGTTTCTACTATCAACCTATTTGAGACCGTCTAAACCGACCTCTATTAACTGTAAATAAAACTTTAATATTTACT
>NZ_LWGA01000967.1:0-1631 GCF_001635235.1 Oleiphilus sp. HI0117
TTTAGAATTAGAAATAGCGAAGAAAATAAGGGGCGCGTTAGTCGCCCCTGATAGTTGAACTTACTATACTGAGGTTGAATGGCTTATACAGTCTCTTTAGAAAACACCTGTTTTAAGCCCTCAGCGGTTTGGCTAGCCAAGTCAGTAAGCTTTTCTGCATCGCCCTTAAACTGAGCTTGAACAGTCTCAGAAAATTCAGATTGTTGCTCTACAAAGGCGTTCAGTGAATCGCTATTTCTGATCTCTAATGCCGATTTTGCCTGGGCTATACCCATTTCAGCGTAGTTTGCAAAGGCTTGCGCTTGAATATCAACTAACTCACCTACGTTATTCAGTAGCAATCTATTCACTTCTTTTGCAGGCTCAACAAAGCGTTTCGCTTGTTCGCTTAATGAATCGATAAATTCGTTCATGTATGTCTCCTTGTTATTTACTAGTGGTGCATGTGCTGACCGCCGTTAATGGAAAGATTTGATCCAGTGATAAAACCAGACTGTTTGTCTGATAAGAAAGCAACAAGTCTCGCTATTTCTTTTGGATCACCCAGCCTGCCGACCGGAATTTGGGCGATAATTTGGTTTCTTATACTCTCTTCGACCGCCATCACCATTTCAGTTGCTATATAACCAGGGGAAATAGTGTTAACAGTAATGCCTTTGCTGGCTACTTCTTGCGCTAGTGACATGGTAATACCATGAATGCCAGCTTTGCTGGCAGCGTAATTCACTTGACCAAATTGGCCCTTTTCACCGTTGATAGAAGAGATATTAATAATTCGCCCGTATTGGCGTTTCAACATGAACTCGATGACATTCCGACAAGTATTGAAGGTTCCACTCAGGTTCACATCAATGACCTCTTGCCATTTTTGTGGTGACATTCGTTTTAAGCTGGTATCGCGAGTGATACCAGCGGTATTCACCAAAACTGCAATGGGGCCAATGCTTTCTTCAATATCAAGAATATTGCGGGTACAACTGTCAAAATCAGCAACCTCCAGTACACAGGTTTTAATGTCATAGCCTTGTGTTTTGAGTTGCGCTTGCCAGTTGTCGGCTTTTTCTTGGCTGCTGGATGCAGCAACAACGGTGTAGCCTTCATCATGTAGTGTTTGGCAGATCGCAGTACCTATTCCACCGGTTCCGCCCGTGACAAAAGCAACGTTTACATTAGACATATATGCCTCCTAATCGTGAGTTCAGATTCAAAAATCGGAAAACGAAAGAAAAGAGAGGTAACAGAGTTGAAACTCTACGGCATGTACCTGATTTTTGTCGTTCTTATAGTTTCTCATCATGAAGCTAGAGACTAGGGAAAGCTTTGATGTGAATCACATGGCGGATGGAAGGGTTGATTAATAGTAAAGATAATTGATGTAGATCAAAATATATACAAAGAGGGGTTTTGGGTTTGCAATAGTGGTACTGAGGTATTTACCACGTTCTCCATCGCTCAGTGATATCTTCGGAATACTCGTGGCCAGCGCTTTGTACAACTAGTTTAATCAGGGCGCAAATATCTTCTCGTTGGTCGGTCTCAATTAGCTGATGGTCGAGTTTGAAGTTCAGGTCATTTAGTTTTTTCACCAAAGACTCAATTTGGGTAGAAACCCAAGAAAAATCATTGTTTTG
>NZ_LWGA01000968.1:0-3017 GCF_001635235.1 Oleiphilus sp. HI0117
TGGTGCACCAGGCGTTGCGATTGGTCGCAGTGTTGTTGTTTTTCCGCTTGCCGACCTGGATGCGGTGCCTGATAGAAGTGCTGAAAATATTGATGATGATATCATTTCATTTGAAAATGCGGTTGAGTCCGTCCGTAAAGATATTCAAAGCGTCGGTGAGCGTTTATCTACCCAGTTAAGGCCTGAAGAACAAGCTTTGTTTGATGTCTATCTTGGTATGTTGGATGACAATGCTCTGGCAGGAGAAGTGATCACCCAGATAAAAGCCGGGAAGTCTGCCCAAACCGCATTAAAAAATACCATTAGTGAATATGCACGTCATTTTGAAATGATGAATGATGCCTATCTCAGCGAAAGAGCTGTAGATATAAAAGATCTGGGTTGCCGTATACTTTCATACCTGCAAACAGCGGATAAAAAACAGCATGACTATCCCGATAATGCGATCCTGGTCAGTGAAGAATTAACCCCTACTATGTTGGGTGAAATTCCGAAAGAGAAGCTACTCGGTCTTGTTTCGATTAAAGGCTCAGGAAATTCTCACGTAGCAATCTTAGCCAGAGCGATGGGGATTCCCACTGTCATGGGTGTGGTGGATATGCCACTCACACAGCTGGACGATAAAGAGTTAATAGTCGATGGCTACAATGGTGATATTTTTGCCTGCCCTTCTGAAGAGCTGCGTGGCTACTATGAGCAGATCGTCGAAGAAGAGAAGGCGCTGGATCAAGGCTTAGAGAAGTTAAAGAGCCTACCCTGCGAAACTAAAGACGGGCATCGCATCTGTGCCTGGGTGAATACCGGTTTAATGACTGATGTTGTTCGTTCACTGAATCAAGGCGCTGAAGGTGTTGGTCTATATCGAACTGAAGTGCCATTCATGATCAATGAGCGTTTCCCAAGTGAGCAAGAGCAGATGGACTGCTATCGCGAGCAACTGGAAGCGTTTGCACCGAATTATGTCACCATGCGTACCTTGGATATTGGCGGAGACAAAGCTTTATCCTACTTTCCGATCACAGAAGAAAACCCCTTCCTGGGTTGGCGAGGAATTCGTGTAACTCTGGATCACCCAGAGATATTTTTGGTACAAATGAGGGCTATGCTGAAGGCGAGTGTGGGCCTCGATAATCTGCGTATTATGCTACCGATGATCTCAAATGTTAACGAGGTTGAGGAAGCGCTACATCTTATTTATCGTGAATATCATGAAATCTGTGCTGAAGGTTATGACATATCTATGCCTCAAATCGGTGTCATGATAGAAGTACCTGGTGCAGTGTATCAAGTGAAAGAGCTTGCTGAACGAGTTGACTTCTTGTCAGTTGGTTCAAATGACTTAACCCAATACCTATTGGCGGTGGACCGAAATAATCCGCGTGTTGCCTCGCTTTACCATTCTTTTCACCCAGCTGTACTTCAAGCGTTATATAAGATTGCTCAGGATACCGCTGATCTACCCGTGCAGTTGAGCATTTGTGGAGAGTTGGCCGGTGACCCGGCTGGTGCCGTCCTATTGCTGGCGATGGGGTATGATGCTTTGTCTATGAACGCCTCAAATTTGCTTAAGGTTAAATCTGTTATTCGTGATATCGATATGACTTGGGCGAAAGACTTGTTAGATAGTGTTTTAGCACTGGATTCGCCCTACATTATCCAGAGTACGCTTAATTTGGCTTTAAAAGAAGCGGGCTTTAGCCGTTACCTACGACCTAGCAAAATTGGTGAGGAAAACTAGTCTGCTGCTTCCTAGTGTGAATACTCTAGTAATTATATTTACGCTTACTATTTTTAGAATTGATTAAATTGGACGATAGAGGTTATTGAATGTCTGAGGCGCAGCCAACAGAAAACAAAAAACTAACGTTGGGGATTGCACTCGGTGGCGGTGGCCCATTAGGTGGCATATATGAGATAGGGGCACTGCGTGCGATTGACGAGGCGCTCGAAGGGCTCGATTTCAATGACTTAGATATCTATGTAGGTGTAAACTCAGGCTCTTTTGTCGCAGCGAATCTAGCGAACCAGATGACTCCTGCACAAATGTGCCGAATCTTTGTGCGTAATGAGGCTGATGTTCACCCTTTTCATCCTGAAGTCTTTTATAAGCCGGCTTTTTCAGAATATACGCGTAGAATAAAATCTATACCCAAGATATTGCTTAATGCTGGTCTAAGTGTATTAAGTCACCCAAATGACCAGTCAGTATTAGAGGCTTTGACAGCGCTGGCTCAAGCCATTCCTTCTGGTATTTTTGATAATAATGGCTTCCATAAATATTTGAGCCGTTCGTACTCGTCAATTGGTAGAACAAATGAGTTCGAGAAGCTCCGTAAGCAATTGATTGTTATTGCGGCAGACTTGGAGTCAGGCGAGACTGTTCGTTTTGGTACCGAAGGCTTAACTGATTTGCCTATCTCCAAGGCTATCCAGTGTAGTATGGCTGCGCCCGGTATATACAAACCTGTAGAGGTCGGTGGACGTTATTATGTCGATGGTACCTTA
This sequence comes from Oleiphilus sp. HI0117, assembly GCF_001635235.1. Classification (NCBI taxonomy): domain Bacteria; kingdom Pseudomonadati; phylum Pseudomonadota; class Gammaproteobacteria; order Oceanospirillales; family Oleiphilaceae; genus Oleiphilus; species Oleiphilus sp. HI0117. Next base: position 2,506 of record NZ_LWGA01000968.1, read on the forward strand.
AACAAAGGGATGCATACCTCGGTTGCCTTTGAGTCAGGTGCAGATATTGTTTTTGCCATTAACCCTGTTGTGCCGATAGATGTCGGGCAGGCCGTTCAAGCTGATACGATGAAGCGCGAGGAGTTGACGCAGTCAGGGATGCCGAATGTTCTTTCCCAGGCCTATCGTACAATGGTTCACTCTCGCCTTACTTCAGGCCTCAAGAATATATCCCGTGATTTCCCCGGAAAAGATGTATTGTCATTTGAGCCACCAAGGCACGATGCAAATTTGTTTTTCTCAAGTGTCTTTAGTTTTAACTCACGAAAAATGATGTGCGAGAGTGCTTATCAATTAACTCGGGCTAATCTTAGAAACAGGATCGATGAGCTCGAAAAAGTACTGGCACCAGCGGGTGTACGAGTCCGAAAAGATATTCTATTTGATGAGCAGAGAACACTCAGTACAGGTCTGTATGGTGAGGCCTTGCCAACCTACCAGGGTAGGTTGGCAAGGCCTCACCATACAGACCT
>NZ_LWGA01000969.1:0-2189 GCF_001635235.1 Oleiphilus sp. HI0117
AGATAAATTACTGATTTAATCACTTAATTCATCTTCTATCTCCTTCAAACTTCGCCGCTTTCGAAGCGGTTCGTCTTAAGGAGGTGCGCATTATATAGAGCTGATTCTTTAGGTCAACACCTTTATCAAACTTTTTATAAATTAGTTTGTAACGCTATTTTAACGAGACTTTTGCTATCTTTTTCTTACCCGCCTGAATCACATATATACCAGGCACCGACAACTTCAAGCTCGCCTCTACCTTCTTGCCTTCTACATATACTGCACCGCGACCCAAGACATCTTTAGCTGCTGCACCATTCTTTACCAAAGCCGCCATTCTTAGTACAGCAGATACTGGCAACTCCGACTGCCCCTCAGCATCAACATCAACTTCCGGAACATTATCTGGAATCTCACCCAAACCGACTCGGTTGCCTGCCGAGTTATGCGCCGTCGCCGCCGACTCCGCATCATGGAAACGCTCAATGATTTCGCGCGCAAACAGATCTTTAACCTCTTGCGGGTTTCTCCCTTGCGCAACCTCTTGTTTAAGAACCTCTATCTCTGCCAATGACTTAAAGCTTAATAATTCATAGTAGCGCCAGATCATTTCATCAGGTAGCGATAGCAACTTCGTGTACATCTCACCCGGCGCATCATTCACACCCACATAGTTATTGAGCGATTTGGACATTTTCTGGACACCATCCAAACCCTCTAATAAAGGCATCGTTAGAATTGTCTGAGGATCCATACCCGCATTTTTCTGCAAAGTACGCCCCATTAATAAGTTGAACTTTTGGTCAGTTCCACCCAATTCAACATCTGCCGCCATTGCAACCGAGTCATAACCTTGCACTAACGGGTACAAGAACTCATGAATTGCAATGGACTGCTCCCCTTTAAAGCGCTTACTAAAGTCATCACGCTCTAGCATTCTCGCTACAGTATATTGCCCGGCCAGCTTGATCATATCCGCAGCAGACATCTTCGACATCCATTCTGAGTTAAACATGACCGTTGTTAACTCAGGATCTAAAATTTTGAACACCTGCTCTTTATAGGTCTGCGCATTTTGCGCCACCTGCTCTTCAGTCAAAGGCGGCCGTGTAGCACTTTTACCGGTAGGATCACCAATCATGCCGGTAAAGTCGCCAATCAAGAACAGCACCTCATGACCAAGATCCTGGAACTGCTTCAACTTATTAATGAGTACCGTATGCCCTAAATGTAAATCTGGAGCAGTTGGGTCAAATCCAGCTTTGACACGAAGTTTCTTCCCCGCCTCAAGCTTCTTTACTAAGTCTTCTTCTACTATTAACTCTTCAGCTCCGCGTTTAATAATTTCTAGAGCTTCTTGAACCGATCCCATCTTAAACTTCACCTTTCAACGCATACCAATAACAATCGAGAAACAATCGCGACATCAAAAAACAAACAAGTATATCATCTTTAACATTACTGTAAGCTTTATAAACAAACATTGACTTTGCTTGAACCCAGCTTACAACTATACTTATAGGAATATTTAACAGATTTTCACATTTTTATGTGACTTCTAAAAAGCATTAATACTCACTTTATTGAGTAAAGCAATTAATTAAAGCAGGCCAGACGTTGATTCACGCCTTTCCAAAAAAGCACATGATAGCCGCCAGCCTCACCGGCGCGGTAATGACACTTGTACTTGCACTGAGCCCTAGCAGCAAAGTCAATGCAACCAGAACGTCCATCGAGATTGATCTAGATAACCAGGTTTTGTCTAGCAGCGAGAGCGTTAAAGCATTAAACACGCAAGAGCCCAGCCAGCAGCCCCTGATTGCCAGCCCAACGCCTAAAGTCGAAAACTGGCAGAGTTTTGATATCAAATCAGGCAATACATTATCAACACTGTTTGCTAAAGCCGGGTACAACGATAAAATCATGTACTCCGTTATACACTCGTCGAAAGCTGCAAAGCAGATTGCCAACATTTACCCTGGCGAAAAGATCGCCTTTCTTAACGATGAGAACGAGCAACTTTCCCAAATCAAACTGGTTCGCTCCCCCCTTAAGTCAATTGTATTTAAACGGGATGAAAACAATTCTTTCACTAAAGAAGTTGTTACTCGCACCCCGGATGTTCATATCGCCTACGGTGAGGGAACTATAGAAAGCTCATTATTCCTTGCAGGGCAAAAGGCCGGGCTCTCACAGTCGCAAATTAT
>NZ_LWGA01000970.1:0-1611 GCF_001635235.1 Oleiphilus sp. HI0117
GTGTTGAGTGTATGCTCCCTTGCAATGGGGGTTTATACGAGTATCTATATAGAAGGCTTGACCGGGATGGCTTTGCGTACTGTTGTGAGCTATTTCTTCTTGGGTACCGCAAGCTTGACGATACTCTATTACTTGTTCCCTGTTATGTATTTAGGTCGCGGCGTTTTAGCGTTTGCGATCACCTTTTCCTTGATCTTCGTATTAGTGGTAAGGGTACTTTTTTATAAAGTCGTTGATTTGGCTCAGTTAACGCGGCGAGTTGTAATTTTTGGTGCTGGGAACACAGCTGCCAATATTATGGAGCGAATTCAAGCTAGTAAAGATGAGTCAGGGTTTCAGTTATATGGCTGTATGGCTTGTGGGCAAGGTGAGGTGGTTGTAGATTCCAGTTTATTGGTCAATGAACCTGAAGATTGGATGGCCTTTGTTAAGCAGCATAATATTAGTGAAATAGTTGTCGCGCCAGATGAGCGCCGCCGCAGTGAAGGTGGTCAGATTCCTATAGATGCTTTGCTTGACTGTAAGCTCCGGGGGGTTCGTGTAACTGACCCGGTAGAGTTTATTGAGCGAGAGCTTCTGCGCTTGGAAATTTCAATGCTGCGCCCTGGCTGGGCTTTGTTCTCGGATGGTTTTGTCTATTCTCAAGCGAGAGACATTCTTAAGAAAATATTTGATCTGACGGTAGCTGGGCTTATTCTTTTGCTAGCGTGGCCATTTATGCTGATTACTGCGATAGCCGTTAAGCTAGAGAGCGATGGGCCAATTCTCTATAGTCAGACGCGAGTCGGTTTGAATGGCAAAGAGTTTTCAATTTATAAATTCAGAAGTATGGCTCAAGATGCCGAGAAAGACGGTAAGGCCGTTTGGGCGACTAAAAATGATGCCCGCGTAACAAAAGTTGGGGCGTTTATCAGAAATACGCGTCTTGATGAATTGCCGCAGCTATATAATGTTTTTACCGGTGATATGAGCTTCGTAGGGCCTCGCCCCGAAAGGCCACAGTTTGTAGAAGAGTTGAAAGAGCAAATACCATTTTATGATGCGCGGCATAAGGTTAAGCCGGGGTTAATGGGGTGGGCGCAGTTAAAGTACCCTTATGGTGCTTCGGTTGACGATGCGAGAAACAAGCTGAAATACGACTTATATTATGTTAAGAATCATAGCTTCTTTATGGATGTTTTGATTGTTATTCAAACGGTAGAAGTTGTGTTGTTGGGCAAGGGTGTTCATTAAACTGTTATTGTAGTAATCACTGTGTGTCAAAGCGAACTCGTAAGCAGGGTAGGTTTATTGTGCTAGGGCGAAGAGCTTGTTCGTTTTTAAGATTAGAGTAAGGGCAAAGGGTCGAAGGATGAAAATAAAACTAATTATTTGTTTTGTGTTGGTGGGTTTTCTAAGTGCCTGCTCGACTAAGAATGTTGTGAAGGAGCAGCCTGTTGAAACGAGTATTGGCGTGGTTGAGGAGTATCTATTAGGTGTTGGAGACGCTGTTCAAGTGCGTGTGTGGCGTAATCCAGATTTATCTGTAGACGTACTGGTTCGTCCTGATGGAAAAATATCGGTACCTTTAGCTGGTGATATTGTTGTTGATGGTGTGTCTACAAGTCAGTT
>NZ_LWGA01000971.1:0-1980 GCF_001635235.1 Oleiphilus sp. HI0117
CCGGGCGAAACAAACCTACTGCCATAACATTCTCTCTACAAAATATCATTTAAAATCATACAGTTAGAACTAACAAAACTAACAATACCATATGACTATGAAAATTGGGGTTGGACATTTTACACATCGTGCTTATTCAGTACAAACTTAAAGAAGGCGTATAAGCAGAAAAAACTCGTAGAAAAGCATAAACTATCCTTATATTTCAAATAGATAGCTTCAAAAAACTAATTTAGTTATTGCCTCGGATAAGACTTGAGAATTCCAGCATAGCTCCTCAACCAAGGCTGTTGAGAAGTAATTATTTTAGGTGCCACCTTGAGCGCAGCATTGGCGGAAGCCTTATCAGGATAAACACCATAAAAAACAACAAACCAGGGTTTACCGCGATGCAGTGTTTCAAGATAGTATATCGGCTGAGCACTTTTACTTACGCGCTTTGCGAAGTCTATCGCTGTTTTCTCGTTATAGCTACCTAAAATTTGAGCTGAATAACCACTTGAGTTTTGGGATGCAACCCATGCTTTCCCCTTAAAGAACGGCTTAAGTATTTCACGGCTGCTCTCTGCGGCAGGAATAATTTTTTCCTGTACATTTTTAGCGATTTTCTCTATCTGCAAAGTATCGCTAACTAGTTGATCCGATTCTGGAACGCTAACTTCTTTATCTGCTAGAGTACCATCTTGTACCTTGTCGGGCTCAACAAGCTCTTTAACACCAGCGCTCTCTGGAATTGATCGAGACGCCGACATTTCAGGCTTATTGAGCGAACCTTTTTTAATCTCGCCACTACCCTGACGACCTTTATCCAAACTATCTATATTGCTTTCTGAAGCTTTAGCCAAACTCTCTGACAGGGCCTGATCAAGCATTCTTAACCTTGCTTCTCTCTGTTGCTCTACGAGAGACACTTTATTTTCATCAGAGTTATTCTCTTGCTCCGGCTGCTCGTGCGCGACTGCTTCGCTATCTCCTTCAGTAAACAAGCCATATTGATAAGACACGAGTAAAAATGAGAAGCAAAGCAGAACGGCAACACCCCAAAAAACCTGTTTCGGCACTCCTTTACGACTCTTAACCGGTAGCTTTAATGCCCCCGGTTCTAACATGACACTACTGAACAAGCGATTCACCCGACCAGGCAAACCTTTCCCCATGTCAATTAAATGTTGTACCTGACTTTCTGACAGCCCTAACAAGCCGGTATAGCCAGCATACTCCAATCTCAACTGGAGATATTCCAGCATATCTGAAGCACCTAAAGGCTTAAGCTGCATTTGATGCAACCACTCGTCATCACCTTCTATGTGACTCAAACGAGCAAGCTGCAGCAAGCTTGGCAAACCCGAAAAAATTGCTACCACTCCGCTTTCTTTAGGCAACTGACTGAAATATGAAAAGTAAAATTGAAGCTCTTTTTTTGATAATAGGTCTGCGTTATCAAAAACCAGAACCTTTCTCACACCATCTTTCTTGAACTCATCTTCCAAATACTGCAATAAACGGGAAAATGATTGACGCGTAGTTTCACCAACTATCGAATCTAAACCAACAAGCTCGCCAAAGTCATGTATAACAGATTTCGACTTTTCCTTATTAGCAAGCTCCTGAGCATCTGTAACGTAGATACTCAGCTCGCCAGCTGAAGATTTTGCAAATTTATTAAGTAGAGTGGTTTTGCCAGCACCTTTTTCGCCAGTAAGCAAGAGAACCATATCGCCAAAGGTCGACATATGGCGAAGTGTTTCTAAATTATGCTGACGCTGCGCCCCCTCAAAAAATACTAGCATTCGCTCATCGAATGGGTTTTCTTTCAAGTTAAAGTGCGAAATGAGCTGCTCACTCAAAACATTATTATTTTTTGTCACACTCATATCAGACTTATCGACTCACCTACAAAATTAATCGAACCAAGTAATTGCTTCTAATTAAGCTTTGCCACCCAAAACATTTGCCAGAGAATCAGCGCCAAAGTCTGCT
>NZ_LWGA01000972.1:0-2383 GCF_001635235.1 Oleiphilus sp. HI0117
GATGCAGTTAAAGCAGATAGCACATAATCTGTAGGTTTCTCGACTAAGTACTTAGATATCTCAGGGACTCGCTGAGTATTGAGCTTTCGCTGAGCCCTCAACTGAGGGGGGACCTCTTCACCATCGAAGATGAATATTTTAGGAATAATGCGCATTGGGCACATAGCGATATAAAATGGTTTTCCTGCTTGCATGCCTCTAGTAGCAGGAAATGAGTAGCAGTAGCCGGAATCCATTTATAATTTTCCTAAGAAGCGGTACGTTAAAAATAACGTAATTCTACTACCTGTCTCCGGAAGTTCAATGAAAATATTAAGTATTTTGAGGGAGGGCTGCTTATTGCTTGCATAGTAATGTTTTTTTTAGCGTAAGTAATTACATCTATACCTTGTAGAATCGATATCCTCGAATTTGATATCCCTTACTATTCAGAAGCTTTTTAAGCTCTGGTGCTGTTTTGGGTAGTGGTTGTTGCAAGATACTTAAAAGCTTTTTATCAAACCCTGATTGCTTTTTGTAGTCAGAAAAGCTGTCATCAATTAGTTTAGATTTTCCGAATAATGGAGGGGGTTGGAAATTTTCAACATAGTCAAAGAAATCGACGTCCTGATCCGCTAATTTAACCTTGATCCGCTCCCTGAGCGGCGGTGTTGGAGATGAGCTAAAATCGTCATACCCCATGAAGGAGCACTTGCCTGATCTAATGTGTATCTTGATAAGATCTATTTCATCTAGTTCGCCATATAATTGCATTGCGCAGCCCACATATACTCTTAATAGAACGGGTAAATCGTTCAAAAACTTTTTGTGGAATGTTAAAGACTTACTTGGAATAAGGTGAGCAGCAGGTATCTGGTGAATGGTCTTTTGGCAGGCTGCTTCAATTTCTTCCGTTTTGGCTATATTGAAAAGGAGGAATTTTCCAACATCCCTAGCGTCGTTATAGCTGCCGAATAGGGCTTTGACATCAAGTTGTAATTCTTTAGGTAGCTGAGTATAGGGTTTTCGTTTACCAAAGAATGACAATGCAAAATATACTGATAGGTCTTGGGTGCGTTCCACTTGAGATTTTTCAAAATCAGTAGTATCAAAGCGTTTCTGTAAGAGATTAAAAACTTTCTTATGTGAACCAATCAACTCTTTCAATTTTGGGGATTGTTCGAACTCTTCAGCTGCTGGAAGGCGTCCTAAAGATAAACATTGCTGCCAGAAATTTTCGAATAACTCGCGATTCTTTTCCAAGACCAACTCAAACTTATCCAGCTTGACCTGCGGGCGTGAGGAAAGTTGTTTCCAGTGATGGGTTCTCCGTTGCCTCTTCTCTAGGAACAGCTGCTCTTCAATCTTATCTTTGAATATGAAGAAAATACCTGGAGCAACCGGGATAGCATTTTCATCCAGCGTTTGTTCTATGAATGTTTGGAGTTCGCCTTGTGAGTAGTATTTTTGAAAGGTATTGATAGATGTGATGACACCATCTTTGTAGGGTTTGAATCTTCTAATGAAACTTTCTGAGCCGAGCATTGCTGAAACGACCAAGAGCTTGTCTGCAAGAGCGAATGCGTTTGAAAGTGCATCAATTCTCTCCTCTCTATCTTCAATGACGTTAATGACGTATCCAATATTGACTAGGTCACAATTGAACTTGTCTGTTTCAGGTCGAAAGTTAGGATCCCAACCAACTGCGTCAATACCATGTGCTTCTAGCTCTCTTAAATCATCTCCGCGACCACAACCATAATCGAAAACAGAATACTCACCATCAAGATATCCGTGCTTCGCCAGGTTTCTCATAGGAACTGATAGTTCGTTTCTCGCAATTGCTGTTTTGTGGCGGTCGATGACTTTATTGTTATCAGTTTCTTGAAGTGTAACAACTGCTTGCCTGAAAAGCCGACCATCTACAAGTGTATAACCTTTTTGTTCTATCAAGCGCTCCCAGGAGCTTTTAAATCCGATAATGTGTGTGTTGTCGTACAAGCCTGCAGCTTCGCCTTCTTGAGTTATATGGCAGCACTCTTCATAACGAGGGTGATCCTCAGTAATAAATAATTCTTTGCGGTGCAGTATGGGAGGATTATCAGATGTGGTGTATTTACTCTCTTTAACTGATTTTTCTACTAAGTTTACGGTGTTGCTTGTGTGCAAGCTTGGATAAGCTTCATCAAAGAATGAAGGGTAGTTTAAAAAAGATATTCTAAAGCTGCGTTTATAGAGTTTAACTACATTCCATTCATCTGTGGTCAACTTGATCGCTGTAGAGATACGAATTAAGAAGTCTCTCAGTACTCCATCAATAGTATCGAATGAATCTTTGTGAAAATAGATGGCCTCGGGCAGGTGTTTACCAATTTCAATTGATTTGACTTGCGTTAAGAATGCT